>NZ_RJOH01000005.1:0-134410 GCF_003942995.1 Streptococcus mitis
CCTTTTAAGAACATTTATCGACGTCGATATGCTCATATATACATGTTTTATTAATTTATATTTTTATTTTATTATTTCTTTCGGAATTTCTATATAACATTTTATTTCTAAAAAAATAGAAAAAATGTTCCTAGTTTCTTTATTTTATGCTGTTAATACATTTTTGTTTCCGAATTAAAAATAATCCTATAAAAACTACTGATTTATGAGATAAATCAGAACACCTATTTTAAAAAAGCATCAAACTATAAACTAGTAGGTTCCACACCAAATGTAGCCCCATACTACCCCATAAGTCCGATTTATAGCGCACCATCCCTAAAAACATTCCCAATGAAACATATAAACACCAAGCTAGAATGGTTCCTGGATGATGTGCTAAGGCAAATAAAACACTTGTCAAAGCAACTCGAATATCTAATTTTCTAACCAAGTTCCATAGAATTTCTCGATACAGAAATTCTTCAACCATACTCGCATTGATTAAGAACAATAAAAATGAAAACCAAGGAACTTGATGTTGAAGCCCAATTAAGTTTGCTTGATTCGTAGTTCCTCGAGCATGGATTAGGCTAAAACATAGACTTATAATCAGTAGGCTAACGAATCCAATACCAAGCCATTTCATCCTAGATTTCATATTGACCTTATGAGCTTGTTTGCGTTGGCCATACATCCATAAAAAAGAAATGAGTGACGAACCATAGAGAATCTGTAGTATAGTTAACTCACCGATACAAAGAAATTTCAGTAAGTATAGAGATACCAATAAGACATTTACTTGTTGGAATATATAAACTGGAATTATTCTTTTCATAGTTACCTCCGAAATAAATCTTCATAATCTAAATCTAATACCTGCACAATCCTTTCTACCCATGGACTTTGAGGCATTCGTTGTTCCATCTTGTAGTGGCGAATCTTTTGATACAAACGATTCAATTCACTTGGATAGTGAAATTCTCCCGCAAACATTTTTCTGGTTAACTCAATCCAGCTGATATTTCTTTCAGCCAAAATAATGGACAAGTTCTCCCAAAATCGTTCAGCCATATTGCTTCTCCTTTAACTAGATAAATAATGTGTTTGTTCCATGTAAATCAATTGTTTCGTGTCTCTAGGCAATAGAGCTCTAGCCTCTTCCAAATTCAAATTTGGATAAACTCGCTTATTTGAAACTGCAAGAGGAAGTCTGATGGTTAGTTCAGGATTTTTTAATATCATCTCAATGAAATCCGTTAATCTTAGATTGTCACGGTTCTTAAATCGTAATAAATTGGGAGATAAAAACTCAAAACAATCTGAAGAATAGCTCATCATCTCAATTAATTTGTCCTTTGTCATTTCAGAAATCGAATGGCAAGATACCTCAATACCGTAGTTTTGAAAGAAATCTAAAAGAAGTTGATTTCTATGGTTATTTTTACTTAGATAGAGATCAATCATGGGAGACCTCCAACAAATTTGCTTCCATTTGATATTCTGAGACGATTAAGGAATCTAATAACTTTGAGAAGTTAATTGATTTCTTGTCTTCATCATAAGCTTTTACAGTTACTTGGGTTGTAAGTATTCCCTCTTTTCCCTCGGCTTGATAACCTTGTCCATATAAAACAAAAACAAGATTTTGATTATCATCTACAAAGGCATCAACTCCGTTCTTTATATCCTGACTTTCAAGGAATTCCATAACGTTTTGAAGATAGGATTCATAAAATAATGGGTAATTATGTTTTTTATGGTAATCATCTAAAAATGTCACCTCAAACTCACATGGATAATTGGGCATCAAAAATATTTGTTCATCCAGCTGTTTGATTTCTGCAGCATGTAATTCTGTTTCTAATTCATCACAATCTAGTATTGACTCTTTATTTAAAGCTTTCATCTTTTTCCTCTATTTCTTTTAATTTCTTTGCGATTGCAGCAATCACAGGAACGGTTACACTATTACCAGCTTGTTTATAGAGTTGACAATTACTAGAGACTTTTCTCGCAGCTTCAAAAGCCCAATCAGGAAAGCCCTGTAGGCGAAAACACTCTTTAGGAGTGATTCGTCGTATTCTCAGACGGTAAAATTGTCCATCTATTAAAACACCAGCTACATGGTAAACTTGCTTATCTTCTCCTTCATAGCTAGCCACTACTACTCCCATTTGACCACTAGTTGTCAAAGTATTCGCTATACCTTTTCCAACTCTACCACGCCGATACTGTGAACTTGGTCTTTCCAAATTGATTGAATCTCCAATCTCTGCTTGAGCATATCCTTTCTTAGTTGCCTCCCGGACTTTTAGAAATTGGATTGGTTCTGGAATCAGTATTTTGGGGATTTTATCTCCTCCTTGCATCGTAGTCAGTGTTGGAGATAAGCCTTTGCTTCCATATACGCGACCTGTCTCCTTAAAGCTAGTCGGTAAATCTCCAACAACGACAATACCATGACGATCCTGAGTATTTAAAGTAAACATCGGCTCTTGGTTTTCCTTAAAGCGTCTCCCATTTTGTCTCTTGTCTAATCTATCTGGTGTCATACAAGGAATAGCAACCTTGAATCCTTCTCCTTTTCCACGAACTAAAGTTGGCGCAAGACCTTCTGAATAATAAACTTTACCACTCATTCCACTTCTTGATGGATTTAAATTCCCTAGTGCTTTCAAAGTCTCAGGGTTAGTTGCTTGACCTTCTCGTCTGAAAGGAAATAGGAGTCTGGTACCTTTCTTTCTAGAATGTCCGATAATAAACACCCTCTCTCTGTTTTGGGGAACGCCAAAATCCTTACTGTTAAGCACCTGCCACTCAACATCAAACCCCAACTCATCAAGTGTGGTAAGGATTGTGGTGAACGTCCGTCCCTTATCGTGATTGAGTAGGCCTTTAACATTTTCAAGAAAAAGAAAACGTGGTTGGATTTGTTTGGCCGCCCGAGCAATTTCAAAGAACAAAGTTCCTCTAGTATCTTCAAATCCCAATCGTCTTCCTGCGATTGAAAATGCTTGACAAGGGAATCCCCCACAGATGACATCGACTTTCCCTCTAAGTTTTTTAAATTCGTCATCTGAAACATCTCGTATGTCATGAAATTCTATTTCTCCTTCTGTTTGAAAAATGGACTTATAAGATTCTCTAGCAAATTTATCAATCTCACAAAATCCAATACACTCGTGTCCGACACTTTCCATTCCTAGTCGAAAACCACCTATACCTGAAAATAAATCAATAAATTTCATTTCTTTATCACCCCTTTCTGATCAACTATCAATGTCCAAAGTGTCACACCACTTGAAATGACAATGAGCATAACTAATATCCACTCGATTGGCGACATTTTAACCACCTCCTTTTCTAACACGGTTATTCCAAACAGAATACAAGCCGTTAAACACAAATTCAGCCAAAACTTCCGCTCGTCTAACAAAGCGAACATTGTCAAGAGCATACTGATAGATTCTCTCAAAATCAGTCATAGCAATTTCACTGGCTGTTTCAGAAAAACCTTCTCGTCTAAATTGATCCTGTACCAATCCCCAAATGTAATCTCGATCATATTTTGTGACCTTTTCTACTTTTCTTCTCAAAATAGGTTGAGAATTCCTTTCTTCCTCATCCTCAATAAATAAAGATTCAGTCTCACTATATTTAGTCTCACTAACTTCAGTCTCACTAGGGGCTGAATAAGAGACGGGGGGCGTTTCATTTTCAACCTGCCCTAGTCTTTTTTTAACACTAGGCCTGTTTGAATTACCTACTGGGGTAGAAGACAACTCCCCTAAATAAATCTTATTAGCTAGTCTTCCTTTCTCACTTGAAGACTGTTGAACTTCATCAATTAAGTCATATTCTTTAAGAGTTTTTTTGATGGACAGTAATTTTGACTTAGAACAACCTAACAGCCTCATCAGTTTAGAATTAGAAAATACTAAATAAACCGCCCCTTCTTCATCTATCCAACCACGACTAAGAGATAATTCTAAACGNTCTTTTAAAATAGAATAAGCCACCTTTACTTCTAATTTCATATCCATATATTTCTCATCCTCAAAAAGAATTTTAGGTAATTTATAATACCGTTCTGAAGTTTGGTATTGATTTGCGGTAATTCGTTTCATAACGCTCCTCCAAGCTCTTTGAGTATTAAATCTCCACTTGATTCCAATCGAACCAAGCCATTTTTTTCTAATTCAGCCATAAGAGAGATGGCTTCAACAATGTCAATTCCCATTTCACGTACTAAAAATGAAATGACAATATAGCGTGATGATTGTAATTCTTTTGTCATTTTCCCTCCTGAAAATAAAAAAAGGAGAACAATATATAATTGTTCTCTCTTTAGATAAATATTTATTGTTGTATTCATTTTTCCGATGCGCAAACGACATCTACAAATACATATACATCTATGTGCCTTTTTAGGACTTTTTTGACGTCAAAATTGCCTTTATCTACAAAGACAAAATGCTTGTAAAATAGCTTAAAATCAAGGATTTTCACCCTTTTTTTCGTTGTAGCAACACTACACACTCCACGTGATGCGTCTGAGGAAATAGATCCACCGGCTGGACTTTCTTCAACTCGTATCCCAATTCTTGGTAGAGTTTGATATCACGCGCCATAGTAGCGACATTGCATGAGATATAGGCGATGCGGTCTGCTCCTGTTTGGGCGCTTGCTTTGATAAAGCTTTCGTTTAAGCCCTTGCGTGGAGGATCAACCAAGATAACGGTTGGTTGAATTCCTTCCTTGAGCCAATTCTTCATTGCGTTTTCAGCTGTGTCACAGACATAGTGGGCGTTTGAAATATTGTTCATCTGAGCATTCTTTTTGCTATTCTCAACCGCCTCTGGAATTACCTCAACACCATAAACTTCTTTGACATGTTTCGCAACAGAAAGACCAATCGTCCCGATACCAGAATAGGCATCAATGACCACATCATCTTCTTTTAATTCAGCAAAGTCAATGGCTGTTTGATAAAGTTTTTCAGCCATTTCAGTATTGACTTGGTAAAATGCTGGTCCAGCGATTTGGTAGTCATTTCCCAACATCTGGTCAGTGATAAAGTCTTGTCCATAAAGGGTGCGCCATTCCTTACCAAAAATTGCATTAGTATTTTGGTCGTTGATATTTTGCATAACAGACACAATCTCTGGAAACTGCTTGATTAGTTGTTCAATCAATTGCTCCACACGAAAAACTTTGGGACGAGTTGTTACCAAAATAACCATGATTTGCCCTGAATAGTGGCCACGACGCACCACAAGGTTTCGAATCAAGCCAGATTGTTCCTTTTCATCGTAAGGCTTCAGGTCATAACGACGGAGCAAGTCACGTAGGGCTACAACTACCTCATCAATCACAGGATCTTGGATAAAGAAATCTTCTAGAGGCATGAGGTCATGGGAATTCTTACGGAAAAAGCCAGTTTCCAAGACACCATTCACTCGACGAACAGGCACCTGCGCCTTATTGCGGTACTTGGCTGGATTTTTCATACCCAAAGTTTCAGCAACCTCTATATCATCAATTCCAGCAATCTTGTAGAGACTGTCTTTGACTTGCTTGGTTTTAAATTTGAGTTGTTCTGGATAGGCAAGATGACCTAAATCCGCAATTCCTGAACGTAGGTAAGCCAAATCTAGATCTTGATTACGGTGTGGTGACTGGACAAGGTATTCCTCAACCTTCCCAAAACCAATCTTTTTATTGACCTTGAGGACACGCATAAGGATTTTTTCACTCGGTAAAGCATTCTCTACAAAAAATACCAAACCATCTACCTTGGCCACCCCGGCCCCTTCGTGGGTCAAGTCAACAATTTCAACTTCTACAATATCATTTTTCTTTAACATTCTCTTCTCTTTCTATTGGCCGACAAAAAAGACGGCAACGTTACGGTTACCATCTATTATACCATGAAATTTCTTAAGAACCAAAACTCTTGAAGAAGTTGACAATGGCTTGCCAGAGGGAGCTTAGGAAATTACCGCCGTCCTCTAGCGCCTTATCAGCATCAAAGTTAAGGTTGATATTTTTAAAACTGTCGCCAGCTTGTGAAACAATACTTTGTTTAAGGTCATTCAAGGTTTTAGTGAAGTCTGCATTGCTGAGGATATCACTCTTTGAGAGATTCAAAGCAAAATTGATGATGATATTGATCTGGTTTCCTGTTATAACCTGATCAAGTTTGTAATTTTTTAAGGTATCTTCAACGATTTTGCGGACATCTTCCTCTGTCAGATTTCCCTTACTTTCTTTAGCTTTGGCAAGTCCTGACTTGATATCAGCGAGGGCAACGTTTAATTTATTAGCATCATAGCCAGTTTTGTCCTTGTTTTCAGCATTGATATCTGACAAAGCCTTCAACTCTTCTTGAGCCAAATCTTTGTTGGCTTGTGGCACCTTGGCTCCATTAGCTTCTAGCGAATAATAAATCCCTGCTAAAGCACTTTCTCCTGTAACTGGAATAGGGGCTGCTACAGTGATTTTGGCGTGTTCCACACCCAAAGTTACGGCCGCATTGCGGTACATATCCTGAGTCACCTTAGTGATGTTTTCTGGTGTTTCAATCTTGACCTCAAGTGGCGACTTGTCACCTAGTTTTTGAATCTTGGCTGATGAATACAACTGTAAACTTGAGTCATTTGCTACATTCATGATTTTAGAATAGACATCAGGCGTCATTGTCTTGAGTTCTTTGGTGTCTGTTGAAGCATTGTAGCCTAGTTTTTTAAGGGTTTGATTTTTTTGGTCTTCAGACAATGATGAACCTAGGACATATTCAGGTTGAACATAGGTTTCATCGATGACTTTTTGAACATCAGTTGCTGCATGGACACTATTCATAGCTGTTACTGCCCACAAGACCGCAGCACTAGTCAGAAAGAGTTTCTTTCTCATAGGGATTTTCCTCCTTTACCTTTCTAGAGTAATATATCTATCTTAAAGAAAACTTATAACAAAAACACCTGGACTAGCCAGATGTTGAAAAGAGAGTGAAACATTTGATGATGTAAAGGTTGAGTTGCACCTGTCTAGAATAATAATAGTTTCCTCCATTTACATAGAGTTCAGCACCGTGAAAAACGGAAATGGGGTGAATGTAACTATAAGTCTTTCCAGTGGTATTACCAAGCAAGGGGGCAACAGTCTCACGAGAATACTGTTTAGCCAGTGCTAGGGTGTTTTCCTTGCCATTTTGGGCAATAAAATCGATATAGGCAGGTCCAAAATTATAGGCTTGGACAGCTGTCCAGACATCTACCCCCTTCTTCTGGGCCAGATAGAGATTGTCTGTCAGAGTTTGAACGCCTTGGCGAATGCTAGAGGCATTATCATTGATGGTGTTGGTGGAACCACTTGCAGACTCACTAGACTGCATAACATCGCCTTCTTTTCCTTTTGTTTCAGTATAAATCATAGCGAGCACAAGCTCTTCGTTTGCTGGGGTGTCTTTTTCACTCAAGATTTCTCGCACCATAGGTTGATAGGTCATGACTTGCTTGACATCCTGGTGAACGCGGTAAGCTTTATAGCCAGCAAAAAGGAAGACTGCTAGTACAAGCACTCTTCGAATTCGTTTAAACATTATTTACTTTGGATATCCTCGATATTTTTGATTAAGATAGAATAGGTTCCATTGTCGTTTTGGATAAACTCAACAGACTCGGCGTCTTGATAGACGTTATTGGGAACGATGAGCTCAATTCCATTTGACAAGGAGAGTTTTTGGTTTTCAAATTTTTTAAGCTGACGACTGGCATCAATTTCATCAAACTGAACTGGCTCTGGTACTGCTTCTTTGACTTGGTCAATAAAGCTTAATCGAGCCGTCAGATTGTTGTCAAAAAGGTCGTTGGCCAATTTTTCAGGTGACAACTCATTGCTTTCTTCTAAGTTGTTGAAAATCGCTGATTTGACCTTGGATTGAAATTGAAAATCATCTGTGTTAAAAGATTCAGCAATTCTCTGGGCTGTTTTTTCCAGTTCTTTGATAGATTTCTTGGGTGAAATCTTAGGAGCGACAGCAAGAAGATTATCTGAAAAATAGTTCAAAAAAGTCCCGTTGTACTTGATTCGTTTTTCAATCAGATGGTACTTGCGACTCTGAAGATTGACCACCAAGGCTTCGTCAGCACCCGTTCCAAATCCAGGCAGGTTATTCTGAGTTAGCTTGATTGGATTATCAACTTCTCCTCCGAGGTGGGTCAATGTCTCCCGCAGGGCAATTCGTAAGAAAGCGAAATGTTCTACACCTTCTTTAGAAAATTGCACAAAAATCAAGTCATTAGTCTTGAGATTTTCGGAAATGCTGAACTCCTCTTTCCAGAGATTAGCCAGTGTGACTGATGTCTCCAACAAATCGTCTGTGATGTGATTGAAGAAGGGATTTTCTTCTTCGAAAATCCCAGTCTTAGCTTCATCTGAATACACACGTTCAATTTTTTTACGCAAGTATTCTTCGATTTTTGGAGTGATATTGAGAAACTTATCCGCTAGAAACAGCTCGGTATCATCCGGACTGAACTGATGGATAATGGCTTTCTTAATATAAATGTCCATAAAAATTTTAGTCCTCGTATAATGGGAAGGCATCTGTCAATGCTTTGACTTCACTTCTCACTTCTTCTAAGACAGCTTCATTTCCTGCATTCTTAAGGGTTTTGATGATGAGTTCAGCCACTTTACGGCTTTCTTCTTCACCAAATCCACGTGCAGTGATGGCTGCAGATCCGATACGAATTCCACTTGTCTTAAATGGTGACAAGGTTTCGTATGGAATTGAGTTTTTATTTAGGGTAATATTAACTTCATCCAGCAAGTTTTGAGCAACTTTTCCGTTTTCTACAACCTTGGTTACATCCACTAGGAAAAGGTGGTTTTGAGTCCCACCAGAAATGATACGGAAATCAGGGTCTTGCAAGAAGACATCTACCATAGCCTTGCTGTTTTTGATTACATTAGTAGCATATTCCTTGAAGGCTGGATCCAAAACTTCTTTAAAGGAAACAGCCTTGGCAGCCACAACATGCTCTAAAGGACCACCTTGAATACCTGGGAAAATAGCTGAATTGATCTTCTTAGCTAAATCTTCATCATTGGTCAAAATCAAACCACCACGAGGGCCACGAAGGGTTTTGTGGGTCGTTGTTGTCGTGATATGAGCGTATGGTACTGGGCTCGGATGTAGACCAGCCGCCACCAAACCAGCGATATGAGCCATATCTACCATGAGCTTAGCTCCAACAGCATCAGCAATTTCACGGAATTTTGAAAAGTCGATAATTTGAGAATAGGCTGAAGCACCTGCTACGATGAGTTTTGGTTTGACTTCTTGGGCTTGTTTCAAAATAGCATCAAAGTCCAAGAGTTCCGTTTCAGGGTCCACACTATAAGACACAAAGTTGTAGGTTTGACCTGAGAAGCTAACTGGAGCTCCGTGGGTCAAGTGTCCACCTGCTGCCAAATCCATCCCCATAACGGTATCACCTGGCTCAATCAAGGCCATGTAAGCCGCACAGTTGGCTTGGCTTCCTGAGTGAGGTTGGACATTAGCGAATTTAGCGCCGAAAATTTCTTTTGCACGTTCAATAGCTAGAGTCTCTACAACGTCTACCACATCAGTTCCACCATAGTAACGGCGTCCTGGGTAACCTTCGGCGTATTTATTCGTCAAGATAGACCCTTGAGCTGCCATAACAGCCTTGGAAACAACGTTTTCCGAAGCAATCAACTCAATGTTGTTTTGTTGGCGTTCTTCTTCTTTGGCAATAGCATTCCAGAGATCAGCATCGTATGCTTTAAAATCATCTTTGTCAAAAATCATAGGTCTTCTCCTTTTATTGTGTGACTAGTCCATTAGTTAAATTTTCTTATTAGAAAATCAAACTAAAAGATGCGAATAAACCGTTTCTGCATTTTATCACAAGTATAACCAACTTTTTCATAAAATGCATGAGCCCCCAGACGATGATCGGCAGAGTTTAAGCGGATAAACCCATAACCACGTCTTTTTGCTTCTTCTTCCAACCCTTGTAATAAGCTTTTACCAATACCTTGACCTTGCGCTTGAGGTGAAACTGCTAAAGCTAAAATATTAAATCCTGCTTTAGAATAAAGTGATTCATAGACCTCAGCATGGACATATCCAAGCAAGACATGACTAGATGCATCCTCATAGCCAAGTAGGAAATGATGGGAATCCTGAGCCAGTCTAGCTAGTTGGCTAGCCGTGTCCTCTAGACTAAAAGAATAGCCCAAAGCCTCTTGGTTAATTTCACAAATGACTTTCACATCAGTTTCTCTTAAATCTCTTAGCATCTCATTCCTCCTCAAAAGAAATCTCTGGCAACCGAGCAAGAATATCTTCTCGCTTAATCGCTCCTTGGCGTAAGATTTTCACCTTGTCTCCAGACAGATCCAAAATAGTTGAATCCTGTCCAGTTAGAAAAGCATCGTCTTCTAGACCCAGAACCTCTTGGTCAAAATCCTTCAGAATTTGTTCAAAGGTTATTCCACTTGCCTGACCTGAAATATTGGCAGACGGCCCAATCAAGGGCCCCGTCTCTCGAATCAAATCAAGGGTAATGGGATGACTAGGCATTCGAAATCCAACAGTTGCAAGACCAGAATTGACCCAATAGGGAACTCTGTCATTAGCTTCGAGAATAATGGTCAAGGGACCTGGTAAAAAGGTCTCTACAAGTTTTTGTAGATAAGTTGGCTGATTCTTAGAAAAGTGCAAGATGTCCTCTAGAGAGGCGATATTGAGATTAAGTGCCTTATCTCTAGGTCGACGTTTGAGCTGGTAAACATGGTCAACTGCTTTTTCATCTAAGGCTTTAGCAAAAAGACCGTAAACAGTCTCCGTAGGTAGAACGACCGCTCCACCATTTTCCAACTCTTGTCTAATCCTGTCCATCATCAACCACGACCATCCTATCTTGACCAAATTGGTCCTTGAGTGTTCGAACTCGCTTTTCAGGAAGATATTTCTTAAAAAGTTCAGGAACACTTTGACCTTGTTTGTATCCAATTTCAAGGTAAATCTTACCACCGTCTTTGAGATAGTCTTTTGCATCTTCCGCAATTCTACGGTAAATAGCTAGGCCATCTTCGTCTGCAAAGAGAGCTAGATGAGGCTCCGAATGCAAAACATTCAAGCCGACCTCTGACTCATCTTCACGAGAGATATAGGGTGGATTGGAAACAATTATATCATATTTTTCAGAAATTTCTGTAAAACAGTCAGATTTTTTTAAAAATATTTGAAGATTTTGCTTTTTAGCATTTTCGCTAGCTACATCTAAAGCATCTTGGGAAATATCTGCTGCCGTCACTGACCAATCTGGTCTGTTTTTTGCTAGAGCGAGAGCAATAGCTCCACTACCTGTTCCAACATCCAGAACTGAAAGATTCGTCTCAGGATTTTCAGCTAGGATAAGCTCCACCAACTCCTCTGTCTCTGGACGAGGAATCAATACTCGCTCATCAACTTTTAGCTGCAATCCATAAAAATCTGCCTGTCCGATGATGTACTGGGCAGGTTTATGAGCTACTAACTGTTGGAAAATTCCTTTAACAAAAACTTCTTCCTCTTCCGTCACTTCCTGCTGAAGAGCAAAGACAAAGTCCGTAAAAGAAAGATTTTTCAGGCTACGATAGACAAAAGAGAGGCTTTCAGCTTCCTCTCCTTGTCTTATCAACTCTTCTTCAAAATCTGAAAATAATTGAGCTAATTTCATTATTTGTTTAATTCTTCTAATTTTTGTGTTTGGTCATAAAGAACCAAGGCATCCACAACTTCGTCCAATTTACCAGACAAAATGGTATCTAGTTTTTGGAGGGTTAAACCGATACGGTGGTCTGTGACACGGTTTTGTGGGAAGTTATAAGTACGAATCCGTTCTGAACGGTCACCAGTACCAATAGTCGACTTACGCTCAGCATCTTGTTCATCTTGTGCAATTTGTGCGAAGTGGTCAGCAACACGCGCACGGATGATTTTCATGGCTTTTTCACGGTTTTTCTGCTGGGTACGTTCTTCCTGCATCTCAACCTTGATATTGGTTGGCAAGTGAACGATACGAACGGCAGTCGCAACCTTGTTGACGTTCTGTCCACCAGCACCTGATGCATGATAGATGTCGACACGAAGGTCTTTTGGATCAATATCGTATTCTACTTCTTCGACTTCAGGCATGACAAGAACTGTCGCTGTCGAAGTATGAACACGACCTTGGCTTTCTGTCACAGGAACACGTTGCACACGGTGGGCACCTGATTCGTACTTGAGTTTAGAGTAAACAGATTGACCTGAAACCATGGCAACGACTTCTTTGAAACCACCGACACCATTCATAGAAGCTTCCATAACTTCAAAGCGCCATCCCTGAGCTTCAGCATACTTTTGGTACATGGTTAGCAAATCTCCAGCGAAAAGTGCTGCTTCGTCTCCACCGGCGGCGCCACGGATTTCAAGGATGATGTTCTTGTCATCGTTTGGATCCTTTGGAAGGAGCAAGATTTTCAGTTTTTCTTCGTATTCTTCTTTTTCAGACTTGGCATCTTTGAGTTCTTGCTTGGCCATTTCTTCCAAGTCCGCATCTCCGCCTGATTCCTTAATCATTTCTTCAGCGTCAACGATGTTTTGAAGGACTTGTTTGTATTCTCGGTAAGCCGTCACTGTATCACGGCTTGAAGCCTCTTCTTTTGAGAGCTCCATGAAACGCTTAGTGTCCGAAACCACATCTGGGTCACTCAGCAATTCTCCTAATTCTTCATAACGGTCTTCTACAGCTTGTAGTTGATCATAGATGTTCATTTTTCTTCATTCTCCTTATTGATTTCAGGGGCAAAATAATGTTTACGGCAAACCGAGATATAGGTTTCATTCCCACCGATTTGGATCTGTTCACCATCATAAACGGGCAGTCCATCTTGAGTACGCAACACCATGGTCGCCTTTTTCTTACAGTACTGACAGATTGTCTTGATTTCGTCAATCTTATCTGCTAAGAGCAAGAGATATTTGGAACCTTCGAACAATTCATTACGAAAGTCATTTTTCAAACCAAAAGCCATGACAGGTATGTCTAACTCATCAACAACACGAGCTAGATCGTAAACATGGTGACGCTTGAGAAACTGGGCTTCATCTACCAAAACACAGTAAGGTTTTTCAGCTAAATCTCGAATATAGCCAAAGATATCCGTCGTCTCCTCAATCGCAAGGGCAGGGCGTTTCATACCAATTCGACTCGATACGTAGCCAACACCGTCACGCGTATCCAGAGCCGAGGTCATAATGACTACACCTTTTCCTTGCTCCTCGTAGTTATAGGCCACCTTGAGAATCTCAATGGTCTTACCAGAGTTCATGGTCCCATAACGATAATACAACTGTGCCATGTTTCTTGCTTCACGTCCATTTCTAAATTTTTGCTACATTCTAGTATATCATAATTTTCTTAAGCTTTAAACGGCAAAATGTGGTAAAATAGAAGAAATCAAAAACTAGTGGAGGAAGCTATTATGCCATTTGTACGCATCGATTTATTTGAAGGACGCACGCTCGAGCAAAAGAAAGCTCTTGCTAAGGAAGTAACGGAAGCGGTTGTCCGCAACACTGGAGCCCCTCAATCTGCTGTCCATGTCATCATCAACGACATGCCAGAAGGAACTTACTTCCCACAAGGTGAAATGCGCACCAAATAAGCTAGCTTAAGCAGAATTGCTTAGGCTTTTTCAATCTCTAAGTAGCATCCATTGAAGAAATAGTTTAAATTTGTTACAATTTGAAAGGATACTTGGAAGAATTTCCAAGAAAAGAGCTATTAAAGGAAACATTATGATTACACGTGAATTTGATACCATCGCTGCTATCTCTACTCCACTAGGTGAAGGGGCTATTGGTATTGTCCGCTTGAGCGGAACAGACAGTTTTGCCATTGCGCAAAAGATTTTCAAAGGGAAAGACTTGAGTCAGGTTGCCAGCCACACTCTCAACTACGGTCACATTGTTGATCCTCTGACAGGAAAAGTCATGGACGAGGTTATGGTTGGGGCTATGAAATCTCCAAAGACCTTCACTCGTGAGGATATTATCGAGATTAACACCCACGGAGGGATTGCTGTGACCAATGAAATTCTCCAGCTAGCTATCCGTGAAGGAGCTCGGTTGGCAGAACCTGGTGAATTTACCAAACGTGCCTTTTTAAACGGTCGTGTGGACCTGACTCAGGCTGAAGCCGTTATGGACATCATCCGTGCCAAGACAGACAAGGCTATGAACATTGCAGTTAAGCAATTAGACGGTTCCCTTTCTGACCTGATTAATAATACTCGGCAAGAAATCCTCAATACACTTGCCCAAGTTGAGGTCAATATCGACTATCCTGAGTATGATGATGTTGAGGAAGCTACTACTGCTGTTGTCCGCGAGAAGACTATGGAGTTTGAGAAATTGCTAACCAATCTCCTTAGAACAGCTCGTCGTGGTAAAATCCTTCGTGAGGGAATTTCAACTGCTATCATCGGCCGTCCCAACGTTGGAAAATCCAGCCTGCTCAACAACCTCTTGCGTGAGGACAAGGCTATCGTTACAGATATTGCTGGTACTACTCGAGATGTCATCGAAGAATACGTCAACATCAACGGTGTTCCTCTCAAATTGATTGACACAGCTGGTATCCGTGAAACGGATGACATCGTGGAACAAATCGGAGTTGAGCGTTCGAAAAAAGCCCTTAAGGAAGCCGACTTAGTTCTACTAGTGCTAAATGCCAGTGAACCACTGACTGCGCAAGACAGACAACTGCTTGAAATTAGTCAAGAAACCAACCGCATTATTTTACTTAATAAAACCGACCTGCCTGAAGCAATTGAAACTTCGGAACTACCTGAAGACGTTATTCGTATTTCAGTCCTTAAAAACAAAAACATCGATAAGATTGAAGAGAGAATCAACAACCTCTTCTTTGAAAATGCTGGTTTGGTTGAACAAGATGCTACTTACTTGTCAAATGCCCGTCACATTTCCTTGATTGAGAAGGCTGTTGAAAGCCTACAAGCTGTTAATGAAGGTCTTGAACTGGGAATGCCAGTTGACTTGCTTCAAGTTGACTTGACCCGTACTTGGGAAATTCTCGGAGAAATCACTGGAGATGCTGCTCCAGATGAACTCATTACCCAACTTTTTAGCCAATTCTGTTTAGGAAAATAAGAAAAATCCATGATCGTTCTTGCGGTCATGGATTTTATTGTAATTATTAGTAATCTGGTCTTAAAACACCTGTTACAGTTGCCTTAGTTGCTTCGTAGTCGCCATCTACGACAACCTTGATAATGCGTTTGGCATCTTCTTCTGGTGCTGGAACAAGAGGTAGACGAGTTGGACCAGCTTCAAATCCCATATAGTTGAGAACGGCCTTGACAGGAGCAGGACTTGGATATGAGAAGAGGGCATTAACCTTAGGAATGAATTTACGTTGAATAGCTGCGGCTTTCTTCATATCGCTTTCTGCAATGGCAGTAAACATCTCATGCATTTCATCCCCATTTGTATGGGAGGCAACAGAAATAACCCCATCCGCACCAAGGTTCATGGCATGGAAAGCATCTCCATCTTCACCAGTATAAATCAAGAACTCCTCTGGCTTGTGCTCAATCAAGTAAGCCATATTAGCCAAGCTAGTACATTCTTTAACACCGATGATATTTGGATGGTCAGCCAAACGAAGCATGGTTTCTGGAGTCAATTCGACAACCACACGCCCTGGAATGTTATAGATAATAATCGGTAGGTCCGAAGCATCTGCAATTGCTTTAAAGTGCTGATACATTCCTTCTTGAGAAGGTTTGTTGTAGTAAGGTACGATAGCAAGTCCAGCTGCAAAACCACCAAATTCTGCTACTTCTTTGACAAATTCGATTGAGTCTCGTGTATCATTGGTACCTACACCCGCAATCAAAGGAACACGTCCATTAACAATCTTTTGTACAGCCGCAAACAATTCCAACTCTTCATCGTGAGTCAAGGTTGGACTCTCAGCAGTCGTTCCAGCTAGGAGAATGCCATCTGTGTGATGGGCCAACAAATGCTCAATCAAGGCTGGAATGGCATCAAAGTTGATGGAACCATCCTCGTGGAAAGGAGTAATGAAGGCCGTGATGATTTTACACTCTTTTAAATCTTGATAAGACATGAAAACACCTCTCTATTTCAAAGAAGGAGTTCATCTGAACTCCTAAATGATATGACTATTTTAATTCAAATTTCAATTCAGCTGTTGGACGAACCAATCCACGTTCGTGAAGAGTTTCTGCAATCTGAACTGAATTCCAAGCAGCACCTTTGAGAAGGTTATCTGAAACAACCCACATGTGGATTCCTTTTTCAGCATCCAAGTCTTTACGGATACGACCAACAAAGGTATCACGTGAACCAACTGCATTGATGGCTTGTGGATAGATTTGATGAGCTACATCATCTTCAAGAACAGCACCTGGGAAGGCCGCGATAGCTGCTTTAACTTCTTCGATTGGAGCCACTTCTTTTGTTTCGATATAAACTGACTCAGAGTGAGCTGACAAGACTGGAATACGCACACATGTTGCAGATACTGCAATGCTATCATCTTCCATGATTTTCTTAGTTTCCTTAGTCATCTTCATCTCTTCGTAAGTGTAATCATTGTCAGTGAAGACATCAATTTGTGGAAGAGCGTTGAAGGCGATAGGATAGTGTTTCTTGTCACCACCTGAAGGCAAAATTTCCGCATGCAAATCACGTGGATTCACCCCATCATTCAACACTTCACGAAGTTCACGTTGTGTTTCAAGAATCGCTCCCATACCAGCACCTGAAACGGCTTGGTAAGTTGAAACGATGATACGGTCCAAGCCCCATTTTTGGCGAACAGGTTCAAGCGCCACCATCATTTGGATTGTCGAACAGTTAGGGCAAGCAATAATCCCATTATGGGAATCAAGTGCGTGAGCATTGACCTCTGGAACAACCAATGGTACATCTGGATTTTGACGGAAGTAAGATGTGTTATCTACTACTACCGCTCCAGCTTTAACTGCGTATGGTGCATACTTAGCTGATGTCGAACCACCCGCTGAAAAGAGAGCAATGTCAATTCCTTCAAAAGCTGTTTCAGTCGTTTCTTCAATTGTAATATCTTGATCTTTAAATTTCAAAGTCTTGCCTGCTGAACGAGCAGAAGCAAGGTAACGGATTTTATCGATTGGAAGTGTTGATTCTTCCAACATTTTTATCATCTGAGCTCCGACAGCACCTGTCGCGCCGACTACAGCAACTGTATATCCCATAAATAACCTCTTTCGGAATTTTCTAAAAATTTCTATAATAGATGTATTATACTACTTTTTCCATGAATTGCAAAGCTTTTTCATCATTTTTTGGAAAATAAAAATCCCCAGTCGCTAGACTAGGGACTAAGAGGCATCTTCATGTGATGAGCAGGTTCACACAACTCATCAAGGTCCGCTCCTGCGTTATGACCTCCTTATGCTCAATAGTAGTCCGAAGACTACCTATCGACTCATCGCGTCTATTATATTACTAGAAATAAGTGGGTTTGTCAATAAAAAAATTTTGCAGGATGACTTTTATTATACAAAAGTCAGAATTTTTTCTCGCGAGCATAAGAAAAAACTCTTGTGTTCAAGAGTTTCCCTGTAAATATCATGCTAATTGCCGGGATTGAACCGGCGACCTCATCCTTACCATGGATGCGCTCTGCCAACTGAGCTAAATCAGCTTACTTAAAAAGTATACTACAGTTAGAAAATCTTGTCAAGTTTCCTTAGACATTTCCAGAAGAAAAAGCCAGGTAAGAGCTACCTAGCTTATCTTCTTCTATTTGCTTAAATCGATTCGACGACCAATTTTACCAATGATAATCGCACCAATAATTAATGAGGCAAATTCACCAATCCCTGTTGTAAACCAAGTAAGGAAAAATGGTAATTCTGCTACGATATTCAACTCGGCAGCGATGGTAAACATGGAAATTGAAAAGAGAATTGAAAAGAAGAAATGATCTTTTCGAATTAATCCGTTAAAGAGGTAATCTTTGCTGTATTTTGCAAAAAGCCAAACACCTAAACTGAGGAATACCAAGGTTGATCCACCACCAACAAAGACATCTAGGAGTCCGAAGCTAAAGAAATTAGCAATCATACAACCGATGGTAACTCCGATGATGTACTTAGGATTGTAAAAAGCCATAAAGTTCATCATTTCTGAAATACGGAACTGATAAGCACCATAGCTAATGGCATTTAGGGGCGGTGTGACAGTCAAAACGACATAGATAGCAGCGACGATTGCGATATCTGCAACATCACGAATAGTTAATTTTTTCATCTTTTCTCCTTTAGCGGATTATCCGCGTGTAATATGCTTGGTGAAAGAAGCTAAGCACCAAGGGTTGCTTTATTCAACCTTACTAGTATAGCACAATAGCCTGCTTTATGCTATACTTAAAGCATGAAAAAACGCATTGAAAGTCTCTTCGTGAATGAGCTCTTAGCCTATCTTTTTTTTGGAATAGCAACTACTCTTGTCTCCATTCTATCTAGATTAGTCATTTATCAACTAACTCATAGAGAACTCCTTGCTACTGGACTAGCAAATAGTATCGGTATCCTATTTGCATTTATTACAAATGATAGGCTTGTCTTTAAGCAAGCTAGAGAGAATTGGTCAATTCGTTTAGTAAAATTTACTATAGCACGTCTTTCTACTTTTCTTTTAGACTTGTTTTTAACTTTTATCTTTGTAACTCAGTTTCCTAATATTATCGGGCAATTTGTAAATAATAATATAGACAAGGTTAATAGTATTGAAACCGTTATTTCACAATTCTTGATAATTATCCTCAATTACATTTTTAGTAAGGTATTTATTTTTAAAAAATAAGAAAAATTTTAAACATATAGCTTGCAAGAACTTCTTAATTAATATATAATCAAGAGTAAAAATTTTGGAAAGGAATTATGAAAATGTTAAAAGATCTTAAAGCATTTTTGCTTCGTGGTAATGTTGTTGACCTTGCTGTCGGTGTGATCATTGCCTCTGCTTTTGGTGCAATCGTTACTTCATTTGTAAATGATATCATCACTCCTCTACTATTGAAGCCAGCCTTGGAAGCTGCGAAAGTACAAAACATCGCTGAGCTTGCATGGAATGGTGTTACATATGGTAAATTCTTGAGTGCTATTATCAACTTCCTTGTTGTAGGTACTGTTCTCTTCTTCGTTATTAAAGCTATGGAAAAAGCCCAAAGCCTTACTAAGAAAGAAGAAACTGTTGAAGAAGCTCCAGCTGGACCAACTGAATTGGAAGTACTTCAAGAAATCAAAGCTCTTCTTGAGAAAAAATAATCGATTAAAAGGATCTAGCACAAAGCTAAATCCTTTTTTCTTTACTCTTTCGGTAACTTGCCTGCTTTCTCAAGCATTTTCTTAATAAGATAAGGCATCTTAACATTTTCACGACCTTTTTTCTCAATCAATTTTTTTACAAATTCTGGCATTTGTAAATCTTGAGATTCGGCCAAGATATTTTTAGTTTCATCTGAAGGAACTAACTCATCAAAGGTTTCTTCTTCTGGGAGAAATTCCTTAAATTCTTGATGTTCATTAGCTCTGACTGTATTAACCAAGGCATCAATCAAACGAGAATCTGTATTTGGCATTGGTGGACGATGATAGTTCACCCCCAATTCCTGACACAAGTCATAACATTCCACATCGTTGTCAAACAAGACTTCAATGTGCTCACTAATAAAACTAATAGGTACAAAAATATAATGGTCTGGATGTTCTTTCCGTTCTCTGAGATACTCTAAAACATCTGGTTTAATCCATGGAATACCGATATCACTTTCACTTTGCCAAGTATTAGTATATTGCTCAGAACTCAAACCTAGTTTTTCAGCGACTAGCTTGCTATTTTCGAAAATTTGGTCGATATAGGGGTCACCAAAATCCAAGGCAAAAATGGGCACACTATGGGCTGAAAAGATGACTTTAAAGCTATCCTGCTTTACTTCTTCTTTTAAAATCTTAGCAATTTCATCTGCCCAATAGTTTAAGAGCGCTTCTTCTTGATACCAGTCCTTAATAACAAAAAATTGGATCTGCTTGCTTTCTAAAAATTTCTCGTATCCCATGACAGAGTAAAAAGAATAATGGGGCTCCAAAATCAAGCAAATACACTGTTCAATGCCGTCTGCTTCCATCTGACCAATCACATTTGGAATAAAGGGACTGGAAAACTTATTAGCAAAATAAACACTATACTCATTTCCCAGCCTAGCCTCTACCAAGGCAACCTCTTCACGCGTAATTTTTTGCAGAGGCGTGCCGCCAATTCGTACATAATTATCATAGAGAGTTTGAATTTCGTGGTCTTGAGGTCTCACTCCACGACGAATATTTGTGAAAAAATCAGCCACACCTTCAAAGGTAATCTCTTCTGGCGAACCGAAAGTCATCATTAAAATTGCTTTTTTCATAATCGCTTCCTTGTGATATTTTTATCAAGTTTATTTTATCATTTATCCATTAATAAGTAAACGCCAACATAGCGAATTTCCCTAACTTCTGTCTTTTGTTTTTCTCTCATTTCTATGATACAATGGAAAAAATGAATTCAAAAGGAGTTTTTTATGACTTATCCCAATCTCTTGGACCGCTTCTTAACCTACGTTAAGGTCAATACGCGCTCTGATGAACACTCTACTACTACTCCAAGTACGCAGAGTCAGGTAGATTTTGCTACAAATGTTCTTATTCCTGAAATGAAACGTGTTGGATTACAAAATGTTTATTATCTACCAAATGGTTTTGCAATTGGGACCTTGCCAGCCAATGATCCATCTTTAACACGAAAAATTGGCTTTATATCTCACATGGATACTGCTGACTTTAATGCCGAAGGAGTCAATCCACAGGTAATTGAAAACTACGATGGTGGTGTGATTGAACTTGGAAATTCTGGTTTCAAACTCGATCCAGCTGACTTTAAGAGTCTTGAGAAATATCCAGGACAAACGCTCATCACAACAGATGGAACAACCTTGCTAGGTGCTGATGACAAGTCAGGAATTGCTGAAATTATGACTGCTATTGAATATCTAACTGCTCACCCTGAAATCAAACACTGTGAAATTCGTGTTGGTTTTGGTCCAGATGAGGAAATTGGTGTTGGTGCTAATAAATTTGATGCAGAAGATTTTGATGTAGATTTTGCCTACACTGTTGATGGCGGACCACTAGGTGAACTTCAATACGAGACTTTTTCAGCAGCTGGTGCTGAATTGCATTTCCAAGGGCGCAATGTCCACCCTGGTACTGCAAAGGGACAGATGGTAAATGCTCTGCAATTAGCAATTGATTTCCATAATCAACTCCCTGAAACTGACCGTCCTGAACTGACAGAGGGTTACCAAGGTTTCTACCATCTGATGGATATAACAGGGTCTGTCGAAGAGGCTCGTTCAAGCTACATCATCCGAGACTTTGAAAAGGATGCCTTTGAATCTCGTAAAGCAGCTATGCAGTCTATCGCTGATAAGATGAATCAAGAGCTTGGTAACAATCGTGTTACTCTCACCCTAACAGATCAGTACTACAATATGAAAGAAGTCATTGAAAAAGATATGACTCCAATTACCATTGCTAAAGCCGTTATGGAAGATCTGGGTATCACTCCTATTATCGAACCAATCCGTGGAGGGACAGACGGCTCTAAGATTTCCTTTATGGGAATCCCAACACCTAATATCTTTGCTGGTGGCGAGAATATGCACGGTCGTTTTGAATACGTCAGCCTTCAGACTATGGAACGTGCAGTTGATACAATCATTGGCATCGTAGCTTATAAAGACTAAAAAGACGAGGTAGCTTAGCTACTTCGCCTTTCTTTTTATTCTGCTGGTTTTTCTTGATTTCCAGTACTTGTTGTAGATTCTGTTGTTTCCTTTTCTGAAGCTGGTTCAGCAGGTTTAGAATCTCTTGTGTTGCTTGGTTTGTTTTCGTCGCTTGCAGTTTCACTATTTGATTCTGCAGTTGCTGATGTTTCAGTTTCGGTACTTGTCTTGTCACCATTTGACTCAGCATTTGTCGCTGGAGTTGTTTCTTCACTTGCGCTTGATTTTGACTTGATTTCTTGATTCAAGACCAGAATAGCTTTTGTCAATTCAAGTAAAGCAGCCTTATCTTTACTCTTAGCAGAAAGTTGATCTAGTAATGCATCCACCTTATCAAAGTCTGCATCAGAACCCTTATTGTTTTCTAAATAAGCATGAAGCGACATAAGAATATCGTAGAGTTTTTGATAGAGTACAAGTGTCTGAGGATCTTGCTCAGCATTTTCCTTTTCTTGTTGAAGAGCGCTAGCGATACGAGTCAAGACATCTTTTACCTGACTGTTTACTTCATTCAAGTCTGCATCAGCCTTGTTTGTAGCAACTTTGAGATTTTCTACTTCTTCTGCTAAGGATTGTCTGATTCCTTCTTCTTGGATTTGATCTAAGAGTTGAGTTGCCTTGCTCAAGAGACTTTCTACTTGTTCCTTGCTAACATGATTGACATGTTCTTCAGGCATAAAGTCTCCATACAATTCTTTCAAGAAGCCATAAATAGCTGTCTTGGCAGTTTGATTATCAACTTTTTCAGTATCTAGAACTGTCTGAGTCGATTTAGCAGTAGTTGATTGAGCTTTCAAAGCTTCTTCCACTTCTTGTTTTGCCTGATAGATGCTTGGGAATAATTTGTTCAATTCTGCTGCCTTAAGGAAGGATTGAGATTGATACAAGGTCCAAGTCAACTGAGCCACTTTGTTTCGAAGTTCATCATTTAAACGACCGTCATTTACGTGTTCGTAGAAATACTTGATGTATTCAACTGTTGTAACGCCTGTTCGATCATTAAAGTCTTGCAAGGCTTGAAGTTGTGATTCAACCGCTGCTAAACCAGTCTCATCTTTAGCCAATTTAGCTTCTTGGAGTCGAACGAGAAGGTCTTTCTTAGGAAGTCCATAAGCGTCTGTATCCAGAGTATTGATTTTATCAATCAAGGCTTGATATTTTTTATCTAAAGCACTTGTTTCAGTAGGCTTGACACTCTCATCAATATGGATATATTGCTTATCAAAGAGATCAAGGGTTGCAAGATAACCTGCTGTAGAGTTAGTTGCCAATTTCTTCATGTTTTCAGTAAACTGTCCTAAGGCTAACTCAATCTGTCTTTGTTCGATAGGCTTGTCTTTGTAGATGCTTCTGCTATCAGCTAGAAGTTGATCTACTTTTTCCAAGACTGTCTTCTCATCAAAAGCTCCAGGTTGATAATTGGATTGTAGGGCTGGAATCTTGTTTTTCAAAGCCACTTCATATCCCTTAGTTTGAACCTTGATGTAGTGATTATGGTCGCCATGAGGAATCACAAAACTACCATTTTCTACCTGTAAACTATAAGGAGACACACCATCTCGCAAAGCAGTCGTGTAAAGTTCATTTAGGAAATCAAGTTCTGGATTGCCAGTTTGAAGAGGAATCCGAACGTGTTCTTTACGAACAGCATAGGGATGGATATGAGTTGGATCGTAGGCTTGGTCTGGATTTCCAAAAACAAAGAATCCGTTTGAAATTCTAATCGCTTCAACTGGAACTCCGTATGTTTTAGAAATATAAGCAATCTTTTCTTCATCGCTAGCATCTCTTGAGAAAGACTCTACCGTTTTAGCAAGAGGTTTTACAGGCTCTGCATCATGATGTGTTTTCAAATGGTCTTGTGCAGCCTTAATTTGCTCTGCTGTCAAATCTTTCTTGAAGAAGTAATGATTATGGTCGCCGTGACTCATGACAAAACCTTGCTCATCCTCACTGATGACACGATTGGCATCAAAGCCGTGATCATGGTCTTCATCATGATGGTGTCCATGATGATCTTCATCGTGATCGTCATCATGAGCTGGATTTGGTGTTGCTGTATTTGCCTCTTTCAAGTGGTCTTGCGCTGCCTTGATTTGATCAGCAGTCAAATCCTTCTTGAAGAAGTAATGATTATGGTCGCCGTGGCTCATGATGAAACCAGCAGCATCTTCACTAATAACTCGATTGGCATCAAAATCATGGCCGTGTTCTTCATGGTGATGACCATGTGCTTCTTCATCATGATCGTCATCGTCATCATGTGCTGGACTTGGTGTTACTGGCGTTTTACCTCTCAAATGATCTTGAGCTGCCTTAATTTGCTCAGGTGTCAAATCCTTCTTAAAGAAGTAATGATTGTGGTCGCCATGAGTCATGACAAATCCTGCCGCATCTTCACTGATAACTCTATTTGCATCAAACCTGTGATCATGGTCTTCACCATGATGGTGGTCATGCTCTTCTTCATCGTGATCATCATGAGATGCACTTGGTGTTGTCGTATTTGCCCCTTTCAAGTGATCCTGAGCCGCCTTAATTTGGTCTGCTGTCAAATCTTTCTTAAAGAAGTAATGATTGTGGTCGCCATGAGTCATGACAAAACCTTCTGAATCTTCACTTATAATTCGATTGGCATCAAAACCATGACCATCTTCTTCCTCATGGTGGACATGTGAAGTCGCATTACTTGATCCAGTATTAGAAGAACTTCCTACCTCTTCCGTGTTAGAGTGTGATGGGGGATTGTTAAGAGATGACTTAGGAATATAATGATAGTGGTCCCCATGTCTTACTATATAAGCATCACCGGTATCTCTGACAATGTCATTAGGGTTAAAGACATAACCATCATCTGCTGCAGTAACACCATTATTCGGTGTCACCGATAAAGGTTGACTGAGAGCTGTAGTATTCCCTGATAAATATGCTTTTGCGGCTGCTAATTCACTAGCAGACAAATCACTTTTTGGAATGTAGTGATAGTGTCCTCCGTGAGGAACGATATAAGCATCACCAGTATCTTCAATAATATCAGCTGGATTAAAGACATAACCATCATCTGTCGTATAGCGTCCCTGAGACCTTGCTACAGCAACTTCAGAGCTGACCTTCTCATCATCTTTGACATGTTCTTGTTTTTGACGATTGATTTCATCCTTGGTTCGAACATTATCAGCATGATCTGCATCTTTCAGGTAGACATAATATTTTCCATCGACCTTGATGATATAGCCACCCTTGACCTCATTGACAATATCTCCATCTTTAAGTTGAAAGTTTGGATCCTTCATCAAAAGTTCTTCACTAAAGAGGGCATCGTAAGGAACTTTCCCATTATAGTAATGATAGTGATCACCGTGTGACGTTACATAGCCTTGATCTGTAATCTTAATAACAATTTGCTCAGCCTGAATTCCTTCTTTTTGGCTAACCTGATCTGGTGTCAGGTTTTCAGTTTTCTGACTTGACTGACTACCATCCACATAAGAGACACGATTATCGTCCTTATTTTCCNGCGAGCGATGCTGGTTCAGTGCATAGGCACAAAGACTCAAGGATACGATAACAGCTGATCCAGCTGCTATATATTTTTTACTGAATTTCATAAATCCCTCATTTCAATAAATGATGAAGCTATTTCTTAACTTCTTTTTCTCGGTTAAACAATTTTTCTAAACCGGTTATTTAACCATTTAATTAACCAGTAAATAGTTTACCTTTTTTTAGCTTATCTGTCAAGATTTTTAGTGAAAGAGAATAAAATTATTACTTTAAGAATCCTTTCTTCATTTTTTAGACAGGAAATTTCATCTTTTTATTAACAAATAAAAGGACATTATTCTATCCAATAATAGAACAATATCCTTTCAACTAGATGCTCATTAGTCAAAATATTCTAAGGTTTTATTTGCTTAAGAGTTTTAATATCATAGGTTACTAAATCCCCATTCTTATTATAAAACTGAACTCCTTCTGATGAAAAAATAAGATATTTAGAATCAATTTGAGCAATTTGTGCTATTTGATTTATATGATTTTTTAAAGTATCCTTATCTAATCCATAATCTGGTATATCATCATAATCATCTTCTTTATTTTCTGCATGTGATTTTTCTTCTTCACCAACTTTTTCGACTGAAGGATTGCTGCTAGTCGCATCTGCCTCATTTTGAGATTTATTATCCTTTGGTTGTTCATCAACTTTGTTTGAATCCGTTGCATCTTTCTTTGTTTCCGATTTCTTATCTGAAGAAACTAGATGTGAATTAGAAGAATCATTTGTTGTTTCTTTTTCTTCATTTCTTTTAGCTATCAACTCTTGAGCTTGTTTCCACTCTTTATCTGATAAATCAGACTGATTGATACTTCTCAATGAATCACCACTAGCTTTTGGAATACTGAAAGATTTATCTGCCCAAATATAGGTTCCCTTTGCCAATACATCCTGAGGATCAAAAATATATCCATCAGGAGTTGCAAACTTGCCTTCTTTAAGTGCTTTCTGAACTTCTTCCGCAGAATGGATAATTTGCCAGTTCTTCATTCCAGGACGTTTTTCAAGAGGAGTTACATTAGCAATAACAGATCCAGCATCATCATGACCTGGTTTTGACCAAACTTCAGGACGCACATCAGGATGTTGCATTACATATTTTATAGTTGCTATTTGCTCACTATTTAACCAAGAATAAGGTACGACGTGAATGTGATCGATATGCGGAATAATGAAGGAAGTTCCAGTATCATACGTAGTATTGGCTGCATGCATAGGCAAGCTAGATACATCAACAGCTAATCTTGGTTTAATTTCTGTTTCTACAATATCATAACGATAATTATCTTTATCTTTAAGCATTAGTTCCTGCTCAGAAAAAGCTATTTGAGTAAGATCGAGTTCTTCACGTGAATAAAAATAATCTTTACCACCTTCATTAATTATATAACCAACTTTACTATTTCTAGAAACTTTACTAGTTACTTTTTTATAATCAAACTTTGGTCTTTCCTTCTCATCTGAGTGAACTGAAGAAACGATGTCATCGGGATTTTTACCAGTTTCTTGAATCCATTTAGCAACTTCATCCAATTCGAATTGTTCTAATTCACCATATCCCATATAATGGAAATGATCACCGTGTTTGGCAATAACACCTGATTTATCAACAGAATCGATGGAATCTTTGGTAAATATGTATCCATCACTCGTATCATAAGGTTTACCATCTAAACCTTTTCCATAAGCTTTGATTGGTTGTCCTAAGAACTTATGAACTACTTCTTTTGATACTAAAGGTTTAATATCTGTACCAATTTGATTTAATCCATTTTGCCCTTTTAACGGAATAATTCTAGCAATCTTCTGCTCTAAATCAGTCATTTGTGAATAAGGGATAAAGTGATAATGGTCTCCGTGAGGCACTGCTACACCGTTAGCTGTACGTTTGATGATTTGTGCTGGGTCAAATACTAATCCATCAGACTCCACATGGCGTTCTGACAAAGGTTTGGCATATAATTCACTTAGAAGTGTTGAAATGTCTTCCCCTTGACTTTGATGATATGTTGGAGTAACAGTCAGATTTGGAGTCTCTGTCAAACTTGGTTGGGCTGGTTTAGCATTATCACTACTTGGTTTACTTGAACTTGTAGCAGAATGAGACTGTTTACCATTCCAATAAGCTTGGGCTGTAGCTAATTCCCCTGCAGACAAAGCGCCTTTTGGTATATAGTGAAAATGGTTGCCGTGCGGTACAATAAAAGCGTCTCCTGTATCTTCAATCACATCTGTCGGACTAAAGACATACCCATCATCCGTTGTATAAGCGCCTCCAGTTCCTCGATTTGGTGCCTGCGTATTGAGATTAAAGTTTGGTTTAATGGTTGAACTTGGTGTTGAACTTGGTTTATCGGTACTGCTTGGTTTCGTATTGTCAGATTGACTTTGAACTGGCTGACCTCCAATTGGTAGATTTCGAGCCAATTTTTCTTCCAAAGCAGACATTTGCGAATAAGGAATGAAATGGAAATGATCCCCGTGAGGAACTGCCACACCATTGGCAGTACGTTTTGTAATCTGTGCTGGGTCAAATACTAATCCATCAGACTCCACATGACGTTGGCTAAGTGGCAAAGCGTATAATTCTTGAAGGAGACTAGCTAAATCCTCACTTTGACTTTCAGAATCTGTTGCAGGATTTTGAGGTGTATCAGATTGACTCGTTCTAGCGCTAGATCTTGTTTCTCCCCTGCTAGAACGATATTCAACCGTACTTAATTGGCCGCCTTTTCCAGATAAGAAGGCTTGGGCAGCAGCTAATTCACTGGCAGACAAGTCACTCTTAGGAATATAGTGGAAGTGATTGCCATGAGGAACAATATAAGCATCACCCGTGTCCTCAATGATATCAGATGCATTGAAGATATACCCATCATCTGTTGTATAGCGTCCTTGAGCTCTGGCTGCAACTACTGCCTGATCGTTAGAACCACCTCCGTGATTACTACTGTGTTCCTGCTTCTGACGTTTAATCTCTTCTTTTGTACGAATATTGTCCGCATGGGCGGCATCCTTAAGGTAAACATAGTATTTACCGTCTACCTTAATTACATAGCCACCCTTGATTTCATTGACAATGTCTGAATCCTTCAACTGATAATTCAAATCTTTCATGAGGAGTTCTTCACTGATGATGGCATCATAAGGAACCTTGCCATTATAGTAATGATAATGGTCTCCATGAGAGGTCACATAACCTTGATCCGTAATTTTGATAACAATTTGTTCGGCGTTGATTCCCTCTCTCTTACTAACTTCATCTGGTGTCAAGTTCTCTGCCTTTTGACCAACCTGATCACCGTCTATATAAGCAACTCGATTCGAATCTTTCTTAACTTGACTAGCTTGGTAACGACCAAGCTCATAGGAACAAACACTTAGGGCAAGAACTGCCACCGAACCTACTAGATATTTTTTATTAATTTTCATTCTTTCCTCTTTTCTTAAATATATTTGATTCTCCACAAAATGATGAACCAGTTAATTAACTAGTTAATAGTTTACTCTTTTTAGTATTGCTTGTCAAGAATTTTTCGTATATACATAATAAAAATGAAAGCCTCTTTATCGAGACTTTCATTTTTCATTAGTTGATTTTTCCTTACTTACAGATGGAGGATTACTTTCTTTTTAACAACGCAAGTAATTTTTCTGCTTCTGCCATGATACCATTATTATCCATGGTTTGGAGACTCAGATTATTTCGTAAACCAGATAGGCTCTCTGTCACATTGTCTTTCAAACTAGCATCCGTTACTTTAGCAAGTAGAGCTTCTACTTCTTTGAGTTTGGCTTCTACTTTTTCGGTTTCTACTTGAGGGACTTCAGCTTCGTCTGTTGTATCTTTAGATACTTCTTCTGTCTCGTCTTCATCAGTGCTCGGTTTATAAAGATTATCTACTGAAGGGGTTGAACCTGTATGATTTTCTTTTTCATTGGATTCAGGACGGGTTGACTCGTCTGATTCATGATGATCTTCCTTATCTTCATCAGATTTACTGTCTTTGTCTGCCTTATTTTTACGAACATGGTCGCTGGCATTTCCCCAACCATTATCTGAGTGAGGACGTTCTTCAGGATGTTCAACATAATATTTTACAGTCGCAAAGAGATCCTCAAGGCTATAACCCTTAGGTGCTTCATAGAGTCCTTCGTCAAACCAACCAAATTTAATGTTATGGTAATGGTCGTAATGAGGTATAATTAAGCTACCATTTTTAACTTCAACAGTATGTTGTAGATTGTAAGGAATATGATCAAGTGGGACCTTCTTAGCTGCTTCCACTTTGTTATAGATTGCTTCTACTCCTTTAACCTCAGTATGTCCTGAACCCTGATTCTCTGTTGAAGGAGGTATCAAACCTTTCTCTTTAGCATAAGCCTGGGCTGCCACTCTTTCAGCTTCAGACAAGCTCTCTTTCTTAATCCAATGACTATGGGACATATGTGGAGTTACATAAGCATCTCCCTCATCACTGGTAATATCACGAGTGTCAAAGATATAGCCATCTTCTGTTGTATACTTACCTGCTAATTTCGCTAATTTAATTTCATCGTCTGTATAAGCAATTTGAGAATTTGGTTTTCCAAGTCGCTCTGGATGGGTAATTGGTGCTAAGAATGACAATAAATCATCTACCAATTTTCCTTTATTAGAAGATTCATCATTCAAGCGTTCCGCTAATTTGTCTAAGGCTTGGAAATCAGAAACGCGACCTTTATTTTCAGATAAGGCTTTATGAGCCTTGGCCAATAAATTATATGCTTTATCATAAAATTCTTGGTCACGAGGAGCGACATTTTCTTTCTTCGCAACTAGCGCATGTGTCTCTTGAGTTTTCTTAGACAAGAGATTTTCAATAGCGTCAATCTTATCCTTGGCTAAGTCTTTAGCTAGAACATAACGACTAGCGCCCTTATCTTCGATAATATATCCATCCCCAACTTTTCTAACAATCTGGTTGACATCAAATTCAGTCGGTTTATTTTCCACCGGTGCTTGAGGTTTGGTAGTAGGCGCTGGCTTCAGAGGAGTAACACTTGGCAAGACACTGCCATTTTGTCCCTTAACAGCTATCATACGAGCCAATTTTTCTTCCAGCGGTGACATTTGTGAATAAGGGATAAAGTGATAATGATCTCCGTGAGGCACTGCAACACCGTTAGCTGTACGTTTGATAATTTGTGCCGGATCAAAGACTAGACCATCCGATTCCACATGGCGTTCTGATAAGGGTTTGGCATACAATTCACGTAAAAGGCTTGGAATGTCTTCCTCTTGATTTTGATGATATGTTGGGGTAACAGTCAGATTTGGAGTCTCTGTCAAACTTGGTTGGGCTGGTTTAGCATTATCACTACTTGGTTTACTTGAACTTGTAACAGAATGTGAGCCCTGTTTACCATTCCAATAGGCTTGGGCGGCAGCCAGTTCTCCTGCTGACAAATCACTCTTAGGGATATAGTGGAAATGATTGCCGTGCGGTACAACAAAAGCGTCTCCTGTATCTTCAATCACATCTGTCGGACTAAAGACATACCCATCATCCGTTGTATAAGCGCCTCCAGTTCCTCGATTTGGTGCCGGCGTATTGAGATTAAAGTTTGGTTTAATGGTTGAACTTGGTGTTGAACTTGGTTTCTCAGGACTGCTTGGTTTCGTATTATCAGAATGACTTTGAACTGGCTGACCTCCAATTGGTAGATTTCGAGCCAATTTTTCTTCCAAAGCAGACATTTGCGAATAAGGAATGAAATGGAAATGATCCCCGTGAGGCACTGCCACACCATTTGCAGTACGTTTTGTAATCTGTGCTGGGTCAAATACTAAGCCATCAGACTCCACATGACGTTGGCTAAGTGGCAAAGTGTACAATTCTTGAAGGAGACTAGCTAAATCCTCACTTTGACTTTCAGAATCTGTTGCAGGATTTTGAGGTGTCTCAGATTGACTCGTTCTTAGAGTAGATCTTGTTTCAGCTCTGCTAGAACGATATTCAACCGTACTTAATTGGCCACCTTTTCCAGATAAGAAGGCTTGGGCAGCAGCTAATTCACTGGCAGACAAATCACTCTTAGGAATATAGTGGAAGTGATTGCCATGAGGAACGATATAGGCATCACCCGTGTCTTCTATGATATCAGATGCATTAAAGATATACCCATCATCCGTTGTATAGCGTCCTTGGGCTCTGGCTGCAACTACCGCCTGATCGTTAGAACCGCCTCCATGATTATGACTGTGTTCCTGCTTCTGACGTTTAATCTCTTCTTTTGTCCGAATATTGTCCGCATGAGTCGCATCCTTAAGGTAAACATAGTATTTCCCGTCTACCTTAATCACATAGCCACCCTTGATTTCATTGACAATGTCTGAATCCTTCAACTGATAATTCAAATCTTTCATGAGGAGTTCTTCACTGATGATAGCGTCATAAGGAACCTTGCCATTATAGTAATGATAATGGTCTCCATGAGAGGTCACATAACCTTGATCCGTAATCTTGATAACAATTTGTTCGGCGTTGATTCCCTCTCTCTTACTAACTTCATCTAGTGTCAAGTTGTCTGCCTTTTGACCAGCCTGATCACCATCTATATAAGCAACTCGATTAGAATCTTTCTTAATTTGACCAGCTTGGTACCGTCCAAGTTCATAGGAACAAACACTTAGGGCAAGAACTGCCACCGAACCCGCTACATATTTTTTATTGATTTTCATTCTTTTCTCACTTTAATTCTTCTGCTAGAACACTCATATTTTCTTCAAGATTTTCTAGGTAAGTCTTGTCATTTTGTGGGTCTGCCTCTAAAGGATTCAGAGTTTTAAGCCCCACACCTGTTGATTTGACAAGAGTTTCAGCTACTTTTGAAGAAGCATTACTTTCTGTAAAAATTGTTTTAACCTTATAGGTTTTAACAAATTCCTGAATTTCTGTTAGTTGTCTTGGACTTGGTTCTTGTTCTGGAGAGATACCTGCAATACCAAGTTGATTGAGTCCAAATCGCTTAGCAAGATAAGAAAAGGCTGTATGCTGTGTTACAAAAGTTTTCTGACTCGCTTTTTCAAATTTAGGCTGGAATTTCTTAGTCAATTCTTGAGCTTTTTTGATAAAGGCTTGCGCATTTTTTTGATAAGTTTCTTTATGTTCACTATCCACCTCTGAAAGTTTATCAGCGATAATCTGAGCTTCTTCGCCAGCTTTTTCAGGATCTAGCCAAGTGTGAGGGTCATAGAGCGTTTTTTCATCAACTCCATCCCCTGCTTCCACATCTTCTAGCCCTGGGACACGGTCTAAGGTCATTCCTTCAGAAGCCTCTAAAACCTTAACTTTAGATTTTTTTAGATTGGGATCCAGGCTTCCTGCCCAAGATTCGAGCGTATGCGAATGGTAAACAAAGACATCTGCATCATAGATGGCTGCGATATCATTTGCCGAAGGTTCAAAGGAGTGAATCCCACTACTTGACTGAATCATCCGAACATCATTCAAGTCACCAGATACTTCCTTGACCATAGCATAGACAGGATAAAAACTTGTTACAATTTTCATCCCTTTCCCTGTCTGACTTTCCTTCTGCCCACAAGCACTTAAACACAAAAGAAAGACACTTAACAATACTAAAAATAAACTTTTTTTCTTCATAGATAACTCCTTAACTATTTAATTAACTGGTAAACATTCTACTCCTAAAAATTTAATCTGTCAAGCTATTTTTAGAAAAAATTTGAAATTTCTTTCACATATAAAAATCTGCTGAGTTTCAATAACTCAACAGATTCTCACTTTATTCTTCTATGGTAGAATGCTTATAGCCATAAGAAAAGTAAATGATACTTCCTATCAACAATGCAACTAGGAAAGCAATCCAGGTTTCCATATTATACTGCAACATAAAGGATAAACAAATGATGATTGATAAAATAGGTAATAAGGGTACTAATGGTGTTTTAAATTCTCCAGCTTTGGGCATTCCTTTTTCTTTCCGTAAACGAATCAGACCATAAGCCAGCATGATCAAGTAGGCCAAGGTACAAATATTTAAGAAGGCTGCGATACTAGCAAGAGGGAACATTCCTGCTGCTACTGCTGAAGCTAGACCGGTCAAGATAGTAGCATTTTTTGGTACCTTGCTTGTTTTGGTTAGTTCTTTAAAGGTAGCAGGCATCAAGCCGTCACGCGCTAAACTGTAAATCATACGCGATAGGGCATAGGTCATCGAGATACAAACCGTAATCAAGGTCAAAATAGCCACTAATGACACATAGTTGGCTGCCCAACTAATCCCAATGCTGCGAAGAGCAAAGGCAACGGCATCGTCGACATTTAGGTGACTATAGTGAACCACACCAGTCAAAACAAGAGTCACCAAGGCATAAAGAATAGTTACGATAGAAAGCGATAAGACAATCCCTCTAGGAATATTTTTTTGAGGAGTCTTGACCTCATCTACAGCCATAGAGATGGATTCAAACCCCAAAAAACCAAAGAACATCAAGGACGCACCAGCCATAATACCAGTACTAGCACCATAGATTTGTCCAAAACCATAGGGAGCAAAATTACTCCAATTATCAAGCTTGATATGCCAGATTCCTACTAAAACAAAGAGAGCTAAAGCGGAAAATTTCAAAATAACTAGAATAGAATTAAAACGTAATGCTGCTTTAGCATTGAGTAAAACAAGTGAGGTCACCAAGACCAAGACAAGAATAGGCAATAAATCAACAAATGTCCCTGCTTGAGGATTAAAGGTACCATTTAAAGCCTGAGGAAGGGCTATCCCATATTGAGAAAGCAAGCCTTTAAAATAAGCTGCCCAACCCGAAGCCACACCAGATATGGCTGTCATGAATTCCATCATGGTTAACCAACCAGCCAACCAAGCTGGGAATTCTCCTAAAATAGCATAGAGATAGCTGTAGGCACCACCTGTAGCGGGTACTCGTGAAGCAAATTCTGCAAAAAAGAGGGCTGATAATCCTACACACAAGGCAGAAATGACGATTGAAATCACTAGGGCTGGACCCGCTAGAGTTGCGGCTGCAGTACCTGTTATTGTAAAGACACCTGTCCCTACCATNGCTCCGATACCCAGCAAAATCAAATCCCATAACTTCAAATGCCTGTGCATCTCCGTTTTATCCAAACTAACATTTTTTGTTCTAAATATATTCATCTTTGACTCCAAAATAAAATGATGATTCTATTTTACCATAAATATAGGATATTTGTGAATATTTATAAAACATTTTCCTAAAAAAATCTGACTACATCTTGTAATCAGATTTTTATCTATTCTAGTTCATTTCTTTAAAGGCTGCTTCTGCATCCGCATTGCTGATAGCACCAAATTGAATCTTTCCAATCTTTCCTTGACTGTCAATTAGGTATTCTGTAGGAATGCTTCGAATTTGATAAGCTTGGAATGTGGTTGCTTTTGTGTCATAAAGAACTGGGATATCCTTATAACCTTGATCTTGGAACCATTGTGGGAATTGCTCAACAGTTTTTTCACCTTGAATTCCTGGTGCAATAACAGTAAGAATTTCGAAGTCACGATCTTGTTTTGCAGCTAATTCCATCAACTCAGGCATACTTTTTTTACATGGACCACACCATGAAGCCCAAAACTTCAAATAAACCTTTTTACCCTTATAATCAGATAGCTTAACTTCTTTGCCATCCATTGATTGCAAGGTAAAATCTGGCGCATCTTTTCCAACAGCAATTTGTTGTACAGTCGTTTGTTGTTGTTTTGGAGTTTGTTCTGGTGCTTGAGTCTTTTTAGTCTCTTCCTCACCACAGGCTATCAATACGACTAATGACAAGAGGCTTAAGCCAGCAAACATTACTTTTTTCATCTTTTTCTCCTTTATTCAAAAATTCCAGCTAGAACATTTACTTGTCCTAATAGTAACAAAATTCCCATTAAAATAATGAGCAAACCACCAATTTTCTTCAGTAACATCATATGACGTTTGATTTTACTAAAATAAGGCATCACTACACCAGAAGCTAGAGCCAAAACCAAGAAAGGAATAGCCATCCCTAGAGTATAAATCAAGGTATAGATAGCTCCTTGCCAAGCACCATTGCCTCCAGAAGCCGCAAGCGCTAAAACAGAACTTAAAACTGGACCAATACAAGGCGTCCAACCAAAGCTAAAAGTAATACCGAGTAAAAAGGCTGACCAATAACGATTGGCTTCTGATTTCTTAAAAGTAAAGCTTTTTTGAACCTCTAATTTCTTAAAATGAAAAATTTCCATCTGGTGAAGGCCTAAAATGATAATAATTGTTCCCATGGTATATCGAAACCAATTGGTGTAGAGAATATTACCAAAGTAACCAGCACCGAATCCTAGAATAAAGAAAATGAGTGAAATGCCTGCGATAAAGCAAAGAGTTCGAATCAGACCTGACCAGGCAACCTTTCTCCCAAACAAAGAAAAGCTTTTTGCGCTTTCCTGATCATCCAGCAAAATTCCAGTATAAACAGGTAACAGAGGAAAAATGCAAGGGGAAAAGAAGGACAAGATCCCTGCTAAAAAAACGGAGATTGAAAATACTATCGTTTCCAATAAAGAACCAACTTTCTTAATAATTCTAATCCTATTTTACTATAATCAATTTCATTTGTATGATTTCTGCTACGCAATTTGAATTAGTCTGTATTTGAAAGATTTTCCGGTACTAGTTCATTCAGATTCTGGCCCTTTTTTGCCTCCCTATACACAAAAAAGCCTACTGCTCAAGCTAGAAAACTTGATACAATAGGCTTTTTAAAGGTTGATTATTTAACAGCGTCTTTAAGAGCTTTACCAGCTTTGAATGCTGGTACTTTAGAAGCTGCAATTGTGATTTCTTTACCAGTTTGTGGGTTGCGACCTTTACGTGCAGCACGCTCACGAACTTCAAAGTTACCAAAACCGATCAATTGAACTTTTTCACCAGCTGCAAGGTAGTCAGCTACTGCTGAGAATACAGCTTCAACTGCTGCTGCTGAGTCTTTCTTAGTCAATTCTGTAGCTTCTGCTACTTTAGCGATCAAATCTTGTTTGTTTGCCATGTTAATGATTCCTCCAATTTAATTTCTAATTAACAATTATAATCATATCCTAAAATCCCTTTTAGGTCAAGTTAAAAACGCTATTTCTTCCCATTTTATTTATTTTTTTAAGAGTAGTAACGTACTAAAATAGCCCAAGCGTTCTCACCCGTGTGAGTTTGAATAATGGAACCCGTTTCCAAAACAGAAATTGGCTTTTCAACATAAGCTTGTAAGCTTTCTTTCATCTCTTTTGCCCAATCAGCACTACCAGAATATGAAATTCCAATCTCTGCTACAGAACGTTCAGTTAGCGAACTTGTCAGCTCATCCAACCATTTTTTAAAAGTTTTAGCTCCACGCCCTTTTACGATTGGCTGCAATTCATGGTCTTTCATCTGCATGACAACACGTATATTGAGAAGGGAGCTCAACAATCCAGTTACACGGCCAATTCGTCCACCTTTGACAAGATTTTCCAAAGTAGAAACACCAATATAGAGTTCTGTGTGTTTTTTTACCTCTTCTATATGAGATAAAATTGCATCCATATCTTTTCCTTCTTGTGCTAACTTCGCAGCCTCAACAACCTGGAATTTCAGGGCTTGGTCAGTGAAGGAACTATCAATAACTGTCACGTCGGCAGTAGATAAACTAGCACCCTGTCGCGCTGCTTCTACAGTACCAGAAAGAGCATGGGACATATGAATAGCAAGAATCTGGCTACCATCCTTGCATAGGTCTTCAAAAACTTCAGCGAAGACACCTACAGGGGGCTGGCTTGTTTTCGGGAGATTCTTACTTGCTTGCATCAACTGAAGAAATTTACCTTCTTCTTTCAAATCCGCATCAGAATAAACAACATTATCAATCATTACAGATAACGGAACAACAGTGATATCTAATTGTTTTACTAGTTCAGGTTCAATAGTAACAGATGAATCGGTTACAATCTTAATTTTTGTCATAGTATCAATCTTTCTATTTTAGGATTCAGATTGGTTTTCTTACTTTTAATTATATCAAAAAAAGATTAAAAATCCTAATGGAGTCATTCAAATTTTCCTTAAAAATTTGATATAATCTACTTATAAGAAAAGAGGTCCCTATGATTAAAAAAATTTATCCCATTTTAACCATTTTACTAGGTGCTGCTATCTATGCTTTTGGTCTAACTTATTTTGTAGTTCCTCATCATCTCTTTGAAGGAGGGGCGACAGGTATTACCCTTATCACCTTTTATCTTTTTAAAATCCCTGTTTCTCTCATGAACCTGCTGATTAATATTCCCCTTTTCATACTAGCTTGGAAGATTTTTGGAGCAAAGTCCCTCTATTCTAGTTTACTAGGAACCTTAGCCTTGTCAGCCTGGTTGGCCTTTTTTGAACGTATTCCCCTTCATATTGATCTTCAAGGTGATTTACTAATCACTGCCCTTATAGCTGGAATTCTATTGGGAATTGGTCTTGGAATTATCTTTAATGCTGGAGGTACAACTGGTGGTACTGATATTCTAGCTCGTATTCTCAATAAATACACTCATATATCTATGGGGAAACTGCTTTTTATCTTAGATTTTTGTATTCTCATGCTTATTCTCCTAATCTTTAAGGATCTGAGATTAGTTACCTACACGCTCTTATTTGATTTTATCGTTTCTCGTGTTATTGATTTGATCGGCGAAGGTGGCTATGCAGGTAAAGGATTTATGATTATCACAAAACGTCCTGACCAACTTGCTAAGGCGATTAATGATGACCTAGGAAGAGGCGTTACTTTCATCTCAGGTCAAGGTTATTATAGTCGAGAAGATTTAAAAATAATTTACTGTATTGTCGGAAGAAATGAAATTGTGAAAATGAAGGAAATGATTCATCGAATTGATCCTCAAGCCTTTATAACCATTACAGAAGCTCACGAAATCCTTGGCGAAGGCTTTACTTTTGAAAAAGAATAAAAAGAGGTAATGTACTGAATTGATTTCTTTTAGAATCTACAATAATAACGTGAAACAATGATAATTTCTCCATCAAAGTAATCCTTTAAATCTTCTGTCGTGAGAGTATCGAATTGACTACTAAAATCAAGAAGATATAATTCCTCTACACCCTCTCGGTTTTACTTTCTTTCACGTTCAGTAGAGTTCAAAATATGTAAAAACAATTCCGAATGATAAGGCTCTAAAGCAATCTTTAAAGATTCATTAAAGGTCATGACTACGATAGGCAATAAATGCTTCATCGCAGCCTTGTTGGCAACACGAAATAATTATTTATCAGATAGTTTGCCAATATCTTTGTGGTTTTTATAGAAAATCTGAAACATATTTTTTACCTGAAGTGTAACAGTGTAGAAAATTCATTTTTTGAAATGATAATAATGTACAAGATATTGAGGTAAGAATTTTAAAACCAGAAAAACGCATTATATCAGGCACTTAAAAACATGATACAATGCGTTTATTTAATATGAAAAGATCTAGTGGATTCTTTAGAAATGAACTTCCAGCAGCCTTTTCACTTTTTATTAATAAGTCCCTTCTTCACCTTGGCTAGTCAAGATAACAGGTCCATCTTTCGTAATGACAAATTGGTGTTCATATTGGCATGACAGTCCACCGTCAATGGTTTTATGCGCCCAGCCAGTTTTCATATCTGTATCGATTTCCCAGTCACCTGTATTGATCATCGGTTCAATGGTCAAGACCATACCTTCACGAAGACGAAGTCCACGACCTGCAATACCATAGTTGGGAACCATTGGCTCTTCGTGCATAGTTGGGCCAACACCATGACCAACCAAATCTCGCACTACACCGTATCCACGACTTTCAGCGTATTCTTGAATAGCCGCACCGATATCACCGATACGATTTCCAACAACAGCCTGCTCAATCCCCTTATACATGGCCTCTTTAGTTACATCCATCAAGTTTTTCACTTTTTCGGACGGTGTACCAACAGCATAAGCCCAACAAGAGTCTGCTAGGCCACCAGAATAGCTCTGAGTGTATTTTTTCATTTGCTCCACATTGTTGAAATTTAATTTTGAGACATTCAGGTCAGATTTAGCAATGGGACCTCCCAAAACCATATCAACTTTGAGCAAATCACCATCTTTCAAGATATAGTGACGAGGGAAAGCATGAGCCACTTCATCATTAAGAGAGCAACAGGTAGCATAAGGATAGTCCATCATTGCACCGTCAACTCCAATCTGAAGCGGAAGGAAATTTTCTTCCTTACATCGACGGCGAACATATTCTTCAACTTCCCACATATCTACGCCAGGCTTAATCAAATCACGTAAGCCGATATGAATACTTGCTAGAAAATCACCAGCCTTGTCCATAGCTTCGATTTCACGAGCTGATTTTAATGTTATCATTTTTTCTCCTAGTTTCTAATTAATTTTAACGGTTACATTTGCTTTTGAAACGATCTGGTGACCATGATAAATATCGTAGTCAATAATAGCTGACCGTCTAGTATGATGAATAATGCGTGCTTGAATTCGCAGTCTATCATCTATCTGAACCGCTTGCAAAAAGTAGATTAGCATCTGCTCGATAATGAGATTGCGGCCACTATTAACAACCAAATCTTGAGTCATATGGGTCAAAATTTCTGCCAATACACCATTAGCCAAAACACCGTTCTTCTCAAGCATAAAGGGTTCCACTGTAATCACTACTTCATCATGGTGATAAGAAAGTTTTTGACCAATCTGTTCAGAAAAAGTAGGTAGAGCAGAAACTTGGGAACGACTCATCTTCTCCATGACATCTCGTCTTGTTACAACCCCAAGCAAGGTTTGATTATTTCGAACAACCGGTACCATTTCAAAGTCTTCAGCAATCATCCGTTGACTCACATTGGCAATATTTGTCGATAATCCAACCAAAAATAGACTACGAGACATGACTTTATCAATTGTGGTACTTGGTGACTTATCACCCGCATCTCTCATAGTTACAACTCCAACAACAACCTGATGTTGGTTAATAACTGGAAAACGGCTGCTACGACTCTTACGAACTAAGTCCAAATAATCTTTGACTGTGTCGGTTTCTCTCAGAAAACCATACTCATGACTTGGGCGATAAAGTTTCTCAACTGTCAGAATATCAGTCTTGATTTGTACATTTGACAGGGCTTTGTTGATCATGGTCGCGACAGTGAAAGTGTCATGCTTGCTTCTTAAAACTGGAATTCCTTTTTGATTGGCCAGTTTAAGTACATCATCATGGACATGAAATCCACCTGTAACCAGGACTGCATTTTCATTTTCCAAGGCTAGCAACTGAATACGGGTTCGGTCTCCGACAATCAAGAGCCCCCCATCGTGAAGGTAAGACAAGATATTTTGTTCAGTCATGGCACCAATTGAAAACTTACTGAATTCTCTCTCTAAACCTTCTTGCCCAGCCAGAACCTCAGAAGAAGTCACTTCTGCAATTTCAGCAAAAGTTAATCTCTCTATAGCAACTTTCTGAGATTTAACACGGATAGTACCACTTCTTGGGCGAGTCTCTACAATTCCACGATTTTCAGCTTCTTTAATAGCCCGATAAGCCGTTCCATCACTGACTCCCAGATGATTGGAAATGCTACGAACACTGACCCTTTTACCGACAGGTAATTCCTCCAAATAGCTTAGAATTTCCTGATGCTTACTCATTGAATTCTCCTTTTACATACCGAAATTCAAAATAATCCCGCATTTTTCTTGTGTAGCGATCACTTCCCTTAAACTGACGAATCAAACGGAATCCAGACTTAAGGGCAACCCGTTGACTAGCTTCATTTTCAAGGTGGGTAATGATGGATAATTGTTTTAAGCCAAATTCTTCAAAAGAAAGCTGACAAATTTTTCTAACAACCTCTGTCATAAATCCTTGCGACCAAGCATCTTTTCTCAAAAAATAGCCAAGCTCAGCTTCTTTTTTGATTTCATCTAACTTCTCAAATTTAATAGAACCAATCATTTGTTGATTTTTCTGGTCACAAATTGCCCACACTCCCAAAGGGGACTTCATAAAGTAATTGGCCAGTGCATATTGACTTTCTTCCAGACTTGCCTGAGTTGGGAAAATAAATTGTAAATTTTCAGGATTTGAGGCTATCTCATGGAAGTCTTGACTATCACTAAAAAAGAAAGGACGCAAATACAAGCGATCCGTTTCAAAAAAAGAAAACATTGCTAATTTGGTCCAAATATTCATAAACACCTCTACGGTTTATTCTTCAACTAATGAAATATCTGCCCCTAGATTACGTAGTTTTTCAATAATATCTGAATAACCACGTAAGATGAACTCAATATTAGTAATTTCAGTTTTACCTTCAGCCATCAAACCAGCGATGACAAGTGCAGCACCAGCTCTAAGGTCAGTAGCTTTTACATTTGCACCACGTAAACTACGTCCACCAGTATATAAAATATGGTCATTTGTAGTCGTAATATCTGCATCCATCTTTGCTAGTTCAAAAACATGGTTTACTCGTTTTTCATAAATGGTATCAATAATGGTACCACGTCCCTCTGCTGTTAACAAGAGAGGAGTAATTGGTTGTTGCAAGTCAGTAGCAAAACCAGGATAAGGAGCTGTCTTAATATTGATTGCTTTCAAATTAGACTGTTCTTCAACAAAAATACTGTCTTCAGATACAGTCATTCGAACTCCCATTTCTTCCAACTTAGCGATGAATCCTTCTAAGTGTTCATAAAGAACATTATTAATACGAATTCCCTTACCGACTGCAGCAGCTAAGGAAATATATGTTCCTGCTTCAATACGGTCTGGAATCACCTGATGACGCGTTCCATGTAATCTGTCAACACCATCAATAATGATGATATTGGTTCCAGCACCACGGATATGGGCACCCATATTATTCAATAGAGTAGCAACGTCAATAATCTCAGGTTCACGGGCTGCATTTTCAATAATAGTACGACCATTTGCTTTAACCGCAGCAATCATCGTATTAATCGTCGCACCCACACTAACCGTATCCATGTAGATACTTGCGCCGTGAAGTCCTGTATCTTTGGCAGATAACTTCATGTTATCTCCCTCGTAGCTAACAGTTGCTCCCATAGCTTCAAAAGCCTTAAGGTGTAAGTCAATAGGGCGAGGTCCCAAATCACATCCACCAGGTAAACCAACAGTGGCTTCACCAAAGCGACCTAAAAGACTTCCATAAAAATAATAAGATGCACGAAGACTGTTGATTTTCCCATAAGGCATTGGAATATTTTGAACACCTCGTGGATCAATCTCTAACACATCGTCATAACGCTTAACGGTAGCACCCATTAACTCCATGATTTCGACAAGACTAGCAACATCGGAAATATCTGGAACACAATCCAAAGTCACCACATCATCAGCCAAAATAATAGCTGGAATTAAGGCCACAACGCTATTTTTAGCACCGCTAATAGTGATTTCACCTTGCAAGGGTAATCCACCATTGATAACAATTTTTCTCATTCTAAATTTTTTATGCTCTTTCAAAATTTCTAAAAAGGTCCTACATTAAAGTATATCATAAATTCACCCTTTTTTCCATCATTTTCAATTATATTAGCTGAATCGTATTTATTGGTAAATGAGATGTCTTGAAATGTTTTGCCCCTTTTTTGCCCCCTAAATACAAAAATAGCCCTTCGGATAAAATCCGAGGGGCTAGAAACGTTGTTAAATCAACGGCCGAACTTTTGAATTTCAAGGTTCGGGATAAAATAGTTCACTGAACTATTTTATTTTTTCAAGTTGTAGAATGATTTCAATCCACGGTATTCTGCTACTTCACCAAGTTGGTCTTCAATGCGAAGCAATTGGTTGTATTTAGCGATACGGTCTGTACGTGAGAGTGAACCTGTTTTGATTTGTCCAGCGTTAGTTGCAACTGCGATGTCAGCGATTGTTGAATCTTCAGTTTCACCTGAACGGTGTGATACAACTGCAGTGTAACCTGCTTCTTTAGCCATTTCGATAGCTTCAAATGTTTCAGTAAGAGTACCGATTTGGTTAACTTTGATAAGGATTGAGTTAGCAGCACCTTCTTGGATACCACGTGCAAGATAGTCAGTGTTTGTTACGAAGAAGTCGTCACCAACAAGTTGTACTTTCTTACCAAGACGTTCAGTAAGAGCTTTCCAACCATCCCAGTCGTTTTCATCCATACCATCTTCGATAGTAATGATTGGGTATTTGTTAACCAATTCTTCAAGGTAGTCGATTTGTTCTGCAGATGTACGAACAGCAGCACCTTCACCTTCAAATTTAGTATAGTCGTAAACTTTACGTTCTTTATCGTAGAATTCTGATGAAGCACAGTCAAATCCGATAAATACGTCTTTACCTGGAACATATCCAGCAGCTTCGATCGCAGCAAGGATAGTTTCAACACCGTCTTCAGTTCCTTCGAAACGAGGAGCGAATCCACCTTCGTCACCTACGGCAGTTTCCAAACCACGTGATTTAAGGATTTTCTTAAGAGCGTGGAAGATTTCAGCACCGTAACGAAGAGCTTCTTTAAATGTTGGCGCACCAACTGGCAAGATCATGAACTCTTGGAAAGCGATTGGAGCGTCAGAGTGAGAACCACCGTTGATGATGTTCATCATTGGAGTTGGAAGAACTTTAGTGTTGAATCCACCAAGGTAGCTGTAAAGTGGGATTTCAAGGTAGTCAGCAGCAGCACGAGCAACAGCGATAGACACACCAAGGATTGCGTTTGCACCCAATTTACCTTTGTTAGGAGTACCGTCAAGAGCGATCATAGCACGGTCGATAGCTTGTTGATCACGTACATCGTAGCCGATGATAGCTTCAGCAATGATGTTGTTTACGTTGTCAACAGCTTTTTGTGTACCAAGACCACCGTAACGAGATTTGTCACCGTCGCGAAGTTCAACTGCTTCGTGTTCACCAGTAGAAGCTCCTGATGGAACCATACCACGTCCGAAAGCACCTGATTCAGTGTAAACTTCTACTTCAAGTGTTGGGTTACCGCGTGAGTCTAGGACTTCGCGAGCGTAAACATCAGTAATAATTGACATTTTTTACTCTCCTTATGAGTTAAATTTTTTACACCTCTATAATACCTTAAAAGCCCTCCTTTTTCAAGAAAAAACGTTATCTTTGTGCAAATTTTCCTTAACTTTATAAAGTAATCGCTTTCTTTTATCTGTTTTATTCTAACTTTTATGATATACTGTTTTCATGACAGATTTATCAAAACAATTACTTGAAAAAGCTCATGGTGGGCCAAAATTAAATCCAGATGAGCAAAGACGCTATCTTGGCACTTTTGAGGAAAGAGTTCTTGGATATGCAGATATTGACACAGCAAATAGTCCTCAGCTAGAAAAAGGCTTTTTATCTATTTTAGAAAACCTACAGGAAAAAGCAGAGCCACTATTTGTGAAAATCTCACCAACTATCGAATTTGACAAGCAAGTTTTCTACTTAAAAGAAGCTAAAGAAACTGATAGTCAAGCTACCATTGTATCTGAAGAGCATACTTCTTCTCCTTTTGGCCTGATTATCCATAGCAATGCACCAGTACAAGTAGAAGAAAAGAACCTTCGACTTGCTTTTGCAAAACTTTGGGAAGTTAAAAAGGAAGAACCAGCCAAAACATCCATCTGGAAGAAATGGTTTGGCTAAATCTTGCGCATAGTTAATAAATGCCCTATATTGGCAGCCGTGTGCTCCAAATAGAGACTGGCATTTTTCAAACTATCTTCTAGAGGTTCACTTTTCTCCAAAATTGAAAAAACCGCTTGGATATTCTCAAATGGTAGGGAAGGTAAATCTTCAGCAAGACTACCACAAATAGCAATGACAGGAACTTCGACAGGGGTTCTTTTTGCAACACCAATAGGCGCTTTACCTGATAAGCTTTGAAGATCTAGCCTCCCTTCTCCTACAACAACCAAATCAGCATCTGAAACTTTCTTATCAAAGTTGATTAGGTTCAAGCAGGTATCAATTCCCGACACGATATTTGCCTGAGCAAAGGCACACAAACCGCCAGCAAGGCCTCCACCAGCTCCTGCTCCTTTTATTTCCAATATTGCAGGTGAGTTTTTTTCATAAAAATCTTGGATTGCTTGATCTACGGCATCAAACATAGTAGGATCTAGGCCTTTTTGCTTGCCAAACGTGTAGGTCGCACCTTGAGGACCACATAAGGGACACACGACATCTGCTAAAATACGAATTTGCACATCTTCAGGAATTTCATAGCGATTTTCTGTTGAAACTGAAGCTAATTTTAGTAAGGATTGACCGCATGCAGGCAAGACATTTCCATCCCTATCATAAAAACGATAGCCTAAACCAGCAGCAATCCCAATTCCTCCGTCATTACTGGCCGTACCACCAACACCGATATAGATTTCTTTAATCCCTTGAGCAATGAGATAACGAATCAATTCCCCTATTCCACAAGTTTGGATTTGAAGTGGATTTCGTTTCTCTAGCGGAATTTTTCCAAGGCCAACCAAGTCGGCAACTTCAAATAGTGCCAGTTGACTTTTTTGAAAATAGCGCATGGCTTCTTTTTGTCCAAAAGCTCCTGTCACTTGGATCCATTTTTCTTCAAGGTCAATAGAATGCCGAATAGCATCTACTGTACCTTCCCCACCATCACCAACAGGACAGAGGAGACATTCTACATCTGCTATCGATTGTTGGAAGCCTCTTTTTATAGCTTCAGCTACCTCTTCAGCGGTCAAGCTTTCCTTAAATGAATCTGGTGCAATTACAATCTTCATATTTTCCCTCATTCTAAAAAGTCAATCAAAGGTAGAACTTCTAAAAAATCTCTCTTGTCAACATGATGTGGTATTTCTTTTTTGAGTACCTCTTTGGCACAAAAGGCAATTCCTAGTCCTGATGACTTCAACATCAATAAATCATTGGCCCCATCACCGATTGCAATCGTTCTTTCTTTAGGAAGTTTTAGTTTCTCTCTCCATTTTTCCAGAGTCTCTTTTTTGACCTGGGGACTGATAATTTGTCCAACTAATGTTCCTGTTAGAAGACCGTCTTTAACTTCTAGTTGGTTGGCAGAGAAATAGGAAATACTAAGGGATTTTGCTAATCTGTCAACTATTGGTGTAAAACCACCGGACACCAGACCAACTAGTATGCCTTTCTTTTGGAGAATAGAGATGAATTCTTGGGCATTTAACGATAGATGAATAGAGTTGTAGACTTTATCAAAGACCGAAACAGGAAGGCCTTCCAAGAAGGACACTCTGTCTCGTAAACTGCTTTCAAAGTTCAACTCTCCTCGCATTGCCCGACTTGTAATCTGCGAAATTTCCTCCTCACGACCTGCCTCTCTACCCAAAAGATCAATCATTTCTTCTAGGATTAAGGTTCCATCAACATCCATAACACACAAACCTTTTACTTGAGACATCAGTTCTCCTCTCTAAACAGCCCAAAAATCGTATGAAGTCATCATACGATTTTATCTATTAATTAACTAAGCTTTGGTACAAGTCAAGATATGACTTGCAGGCTGTATCCCATGAGAAATCACACTCCATAGCTTGTTTTTGTAAGTTTTTCCAAACGTCAGGATGGTTTCTATACAAATCCAAAGCTGTTTGGAAAGTCCAATTTAACCAATAAGGAGACAAATTGTCAAAGCTAAAACCAGTACCGCTTCCTTCAATCGGATTAAAGGCTTGAACGGTATCTCGCAAGCCACCAACTTCATGGACCAATGGCAAGGTTCCGTAACGCATAGCCATCATTTGAGACAAGCCACACGGTTCAAAACGACTCGGCATGAGGAAGAGGTCACAAGCGGCGTAGATTTCTTGAGCTAGTTTGACATCAAAAGTGATATTTGCTGATAGCTTGTCTGGGTAGATTTGAGAAAACCATGAGAAAGCTCCTTCAAAGGCAGGATCGCCAGTTCCCAAAAGAACAATCTGAACATCTTCTTGCAAGATGTGGTGCAGGCTTTCCACCACCACATCAAAACCTTTTTGACGTGTCAAACGAGAAACAATTCCCACCAAAGGAACATCAGCTCTAACTGGCAAGCCAACTCTCTCTTGTAATTTCGCCTTATTCAGGGCTTTTCCAGACAAATCTTCTTGATTAAAATGATAGTCTAAAAGGGCATCTGTCTGAGGATTATACAAATCAGCATCAATCCCATTCACGATACCAGAAACTTTACCAGACTCCATTCGAAGAATCTGATCCAAGTTACATCCGAACTGGCTGGTCATAATTTCATGAGCATAGCTAGGCGAAACGGTTGAAACACGATCCGCATAAAGAATACCAGCCTTCATCCAGTTCAGACAGTTGTTCCAGCGAAGGGTACCATCAGCATAACGTTCAAAGCCCACTCCAAACAAATCCCATAACATTCCTTCTGAAAATTGTCCTTGGAATTCCAAATTATGAATGGTTAAAACAGTTTTTATTCCTTGATAGGCTTGAATCCAACGGTATTTTTCCTTCAACAAGAAAGGAATCATAGCTGTATGGTAGTCATGAACATGGAGAAGATCAGGAATAAAGTCAATCCTTTCCATAGCCTCAATGGCAGCCAGTTGGAAAAAAGCAAAGCGTTCTCCGTCATCAAAATCACCGTAAACATGACCTCGGAAGAAATAATATTGGTTGTCAATGAAGTAGAAGGTCACACCATTTAAGACTGTTTTCTTAATCCCACAGTACTGTCTGCGCCAACCAACACTAACCTCAAAATGAAGCACATCTTCAATCTGATTTCCAAATTTAGCCTCTACCATGTCATAGTAGGGTAAAATTACTGCAACTTCATGTCCCGCTTTTACCAGTGATTTAGGAAGAGCGCCAATGACGTCTCCCAAACCACCTGTTTTTGAAAAGGGTGCACCCTCAGCTGCTACAAATAAAATTTTCATGAATGAATATCCTCTGTTACTTTAGCACCTTTCTTAACGACGACTGGATGTTCTGCAGTTCCACGGATCACTACTCCATCCGCAACTTCAACACCCTTGTCCAATATAGCGTATTCTACCTGAGCACCTTCTCCAATAACAACACGAGGGAATAAGATGCTATCTTTAACCAAGCTATCCTTATGGACATGAATATTACGTGATAAAACAGAATTAGCCACTTGACCTTCAACAATACTACCAGAAGCAAACTGAGAAGTACTTACCTTAGATGTATTGGCATAGTAAGTTGGCTCTTCGTTTTTGACCTTTGTATAAATCTTTTGGTTTGGTGAGAAGAGAGAATAGAACTTTTGCGATTCAAGCATATCGATATTCGCTTTATAATAAGACTCTACAGAATGAATGTTGGCTAGGTAGCCTGTGTACTCGTAGGCAAAAGCCCCTTCTTTTGCAGCCAAATCCCGTAAAACATAGCGCAACTTCTCTGGATGTTCTTTCTTAGCCTCTTCTTCTAAGCGTTCAATCAACCAAGGGGTATCAACGACAAAGATATCTGTCGACATATTGTAAACTTCATCTGATGATTTACTATCAAAGAGTTTATGAGAACGAACATGGTCTGTTTCATCCACTTCCAAGATTGCGTTTACTTCTGAAATGTCTTTCTTAGCTAGTTTTTTATAAACTACAGTGATAGGCCCTTTTGTTGTACTATGTAGATGGAAAACTTGGTTCAAATCAATATTAATCAAAACATCACAGTTGAGTGAAACTGTTTGGTTTGAGCCAGAACGTTTCAAGTAAGTAAGAAGTTGTTGGTAGTATTCTTTTCCAACTGTACTACTTTCCACACGAGTATTGTAAATACCTAGATAATAGTGGCTAAGAAGAGTTGACAAGCCCCACTCACGTCCTGAACGGATATGGTCAAAGACTGAGCTGATATTGTCTTGTTGGAAAATACCAAAAATACTACGGACACCAGCATTAGCAAGACTTGAAAGCGGGAAGTCAATCAAGCGATATTTACCACCAAATGGCAAACTAGCTACTGGACGGTGGTCTGTCAGTGTTGACATATCATGAAAACCAACTGTGTTTCCTAAAATGGCAGAATATTTATCAATCTTCATCTGTTGCTACCCCCACTACTTCATCATATCCTACAACTTGTACTTCTTCTGTTCCATCAATTTCGACACCATCAGAAATAACTGCACCTTCACCAATAATGGCACGTTTGATTTTAGCTCCCTGACCGACAATTGCACCACTCATGATAACTGAATCTACTACTTCTGCCCCTTCGCGAACTTGCGCACCTGTTGAGAGGATAGAATGTTTAACAGTTCCATCTACGAAACAGCCATCGACAACCAAGGAATCTTCCACATGAGCATTTGCCCCAAGGAAGTTTGGTGGTGAAATTAAGTTTCTTGAGTAAATCTTCCATTGACGGTTACGGCTATCCAAGGCATTTTCTGGTGAAATATATTCCATGTTAGCTTCCCAAAGTGACTCAATAGTACCAACATCTTTCCAGTAGCCATTAAACTCATATGCATAGACACTTTCACCTGACTCAAGGTAATTTGGAATGACATTCTTACCGAAGTCTGACATATCGACATTGCTCTTTTCAGCAGTAACAAGCATATTGCGCAGACGTTGCCAATCAAAAATGTAAATTCCCATAGAAGCTTTTGTAGATTTAGGTTGAGCTGGTTTTTCTTCAAATTCAACAATGCGGTTATTGGCATCTGTGTTCATAATACCAAAACGACTAGCTTCTTTAAGAGGGACGTCTAAAACCGCTACTGTCAAGCTGGCATTATTATCTTTGTGAGACTGGAGCATATCATCATAATCCATTTTGTAGATATGGTCCCCAGATAGAATCAAGACATACTCAGGATTGACACTGTCGATATAATCAATATTTTGGTAAATAGCGTGGCTAGTCCCCTCAAACCAACGATTTCCTTCACTTGCAGAATAAGGTTGAAGAATAGAGACACCAGAATTGATACCGTCTAGTCCCCAGCTTGAACCATTACCAATATGGTTGTTGAGAGCAAGTGGTTGGTACTGTGTAATGACTCCAACATTGTTGATGCCTGAGTTGGCACAGTTTGAAAGAGCAAAGTCAATGATACGGTAGCGCCCACCAAATTGCACAGCTGGTTTTGCAATGCTTTGAGTGAGTTTACCGAGACGAGTTCCTTGCCCACCAGCAAGAATCAAAGCTAACATTTCATTCTTCATTTTCTACTCCTTTTTGGTTTTTACTTGTGACGGTTTTAGTAGGTTTCAAGCGGCGTTTGATTTTCCAAACACTTGCTCCCATAGCCGGTAGGGTAAAGGTCAAGGTCTGCTCATAATCTTTCCATAGTCCTTCTTGCGTTTGCACAGTTTGATTATGTTCTTTCCAAACGCCTCCCCACTCTTCTAACTCAGTATTCCAGACTTCTTCGTAAATCCCTGCAACAGGAAGCCCGATTGTAAAATCTTTTCGTTCAACAGGTGCCATATTAAAGATACAGACTAACATATCATCCTTCTTACCCTTACGGATGAAGGAAAGAACACTCTGGTCTCTATTATCCGCATCGATGATTTCAATACCATCATAGCTGGTATCAATTTCCCACAGACAGCGGTGGTCTTTGTAAAACTGATTTAGCTGAGAAGTGAAATACTTCATCTTAGCATTCATTGGATCTTCTAGGTTAGACCATTCCAACTGCTCTTCAGATTTCCATTCTAGGAATTGCCCATATTCACTACCCATGAAGAGCAATTTTTTACCTGGGTGACAAATTTGGTAAGTGTAGAGATTGCGCAAACCTGCGAATTGATTGTAGCGATCTCCCCACATCTTGTGCATCATACTCTTCTTGCCATGAACCACTTCATCGTGCGAGAATGGTAGGAGATAGTTTTCCTTGAAGACATACATAAAGCTGAAAGTCACCAGATTAAAGTCATATTTACGGTAAATCGGATCTTCTTCGTAGAAACGGAGGATATCATTCATCCAGCCCATATTCCACTTGTAGTCAAATCCTAGACCACCAAGCTCTTTCATTCCCGTAATCTTGGTTGCTGACGAACTTTCTTCTGCGATCATCATCACATCTGGATGAACTAGTTTAATCACATCATTCAAGCGTTGAAGGAAATAATATCCCTCATAGTTGAGATTGCCACCATCTTTATTAGGTGTCCATGGAGCATCATCGTAGTCTAAATAGAGTATATTGCTGACAGCATCCACACGAATACCATCTAGATGGTAAAAGTCAATCCAAAACTTAATACTAGAAATCAAGAAGGACTGGACTTCATTTTTTCCAAGGTCAAAATTGAGAGCGCCCCAACCATAGTTATGAGCCTTATTATGGTCTTGGTACTCAAAAGTCGGTGTCCCATCATAATAAGCTAAGGCATCATCATTAATGGTGAAATGACCAGGTACCCAGTCTACAATAACCCCAATATTGTTTAAGTGACATTCCTCAACAAAATCTTGAAATTCTTCAGGACGACCATAGGCATGCTCTAGAGCAAAGTAACCCATAAGCTGATAGCCCCAACTCAAACCTAGTGGGTGAGACATCAAAGGCATAAACTCAATGTGAGTATAGTTCATCTCAACCAAGTAAGGAATAAGTTCATCTTTCAATTGAGAAAAACTATAGGGGCTGCCATCAGGATTTCTCTTCCAAGAGCCAGCATGAGCCTCGTAAATATTGACAGGACGCTCTTCAAAGCTCAAGCGTTTTCTACGGGCTAGCCAGAGACCATCCTTCCATTTCTTTTCTGGAATCTCTGTTAAAATAGCCCCAGTACCAGGTCGTGCCTCATACCTTACAGCCAAAGGGTCAATCTTCATCAACTGATGACCGTTTGATCGTGTGATATGATACTTATAAATTTGGCCTTCTTGAGCAAGAGTGGTAAAGACTTCCCAGATCCCAAATTCATTTCGTTCCATTGGAATTTGATTTTCAACCCAATTGGTGAAATCCCCTACCAAGTGAACAGCCTGAGCATTAGGCGCCCACACACGAAAAGTATAGCCATACTCTCCATTTTTTTCTTCCCTATGAGCTCCCAGATAGTGCTGGAGGTGAAAATTTTCACCTGTCATAAAGGTTTTTAAAGCATTATTCTTATCCATACACCCTCCTAATTCTGTAAGCGTTTTCTATAGATTTATTATACTACCTTTTTAGGGAAGATTCAAGTAAATTACGGAATTTGCAAAAAAATCTTTTGAAAGTCTTCAACAAATTCACTGATGTGTTCACTTGTAAATCAAGAATTTTTCAGAAACACCTTGAAAACAGATTTTTTTTAATAATACTATCATAAAGTTCGTCATTTTGCTAACAAAAATATGATTTTAAGTAAAAAAATAAAGCAAGAAACGAATTTCCTGATTTTACATTTCATTTCACATCAAAAACAATGGATTTGACATTTGTCATCGCTTCAATACTATATTTAATTCCTTGCACTCCAGCGCCAGAACCTTTGACACCAAGGAATGGGAAATTATCTGGACCACGCTGGGTTTTATTATTTATATGAACTGTACCCACTTCAAGTTTTTCAGCAATTTCAAATGCTTTTTTGAAATCATTTGTAAAGACTGAGGATTGAAGGCCGAATTCAGATTCGTTGGCAAAGGCAATGGCTTCCTCTACACTAGCCACACGGATAATTGGTAAAACAGGACCAAATGGCTCTTCCCATGCCACTTTCATATCTTTTGTAACTTGGTCAAAAAGCACTGGCCATAGAAGATTGCCTTCGCGTTTGATTGGTGTAAGAGCCTGAGCACCTTTTTCTTGTGCATCATCAATCAAGCCCCAAATAAAGTCTGCTGAAGCATTGTCGATAACTGGTGTGATATCAGCATTGTCGAATGGATCGCCAACTGTTAATTTAGTAACCTCTGCTTGAAGCAAAGCAGCTAGTGTATCTGCTACACTTTCGATAACAATAACACGTTTAATGGCTGTGCAACGTTGACCTGAATAGCTAAAGGCACCCGCAACAATTTGCTTGGCAGCATGTTCCAAATCTGCATCTTCTAGTACTAAGGCTGCATCTTTCCCACCAAGCTCCAACATGATTGGACGCATACCAGCTAAACGACCAATACGTTCTCCGATAGGAGTTGAACCTGTAAAGTTGATGAAGTTGACTTCTTTGTGTTCAATGATATAATCCCCAATTTCTGAACCACGACCCGTAATGGTATTGAAAACACCAGCCGGAATCCCTGCTTCTTCAAACGCTTTAGCCAACAAGAGCCCAGAAATAGAACCTTGTGTTGGTGGCTTAAACATGACTACATTCCCTGCAATCAAGGCAGGTGCAATTTTAGAAGCAGATAAATTAACTGGATAATTAAAGGGAGCGATAGCCAGCACGACACCAACTGGCTCGCGACGAACAACGGCCAATTTATTTTTACTTGCTGCTTCAAAACCGCCACCTTCCATTGCTTGTCCAGTGATACGGAGACCTTCCTCAGCAGCATAGCGAATCAAGTCTGCGGTACGCACCACTTCTCCAATAGCTGCTTTAATTCCCTTTGCCACTTCTTTGGCAAGTATAGTACCAATTTCTTCCTTATCACGTTCTAAAATAGCTGCTGTTTTGTGCAAATAAGCCGCACGTTCAACTGCTGATAAAGCTCGCCAAGCTGGCAGGGCTGCACGCGCAGCTTTCATAGCCTCATCTACTTCTGCCTGAGTCATAGCTGGAACAGTCCCTAATTCTTCTTGGTTTATTGGTGAATAAATCGTAATTTCTTTTTCAGCTGATTTCCATTTTCCATTTACTAAATTCTGATATCTTGTCAAATTCTCGTCCTCCTGAAAATGATTAAGATATATTTTACCAAATTTTCAGAAAATTACAACCCTTTTTGCAATTTTTTTGAGATTATTTTCACAAGCTTGGTTTTTCAAACTATTTGAAACTTGATTCTAATCTTCATTGAAAACTTATAAATGATAAAAAGGATTAGACAATCTAACCCTTTTTAGTTTATGCATTTAAGAGAGTACTTTTAGCACTGCGACACTAGTATCATCAATGACATTTTCTTGTTTCGAACGACTATTGGTCACAAGCATTTCTAGATTTCCTGCATTTTCAAAGTATAAGGAAGTTCCCTTGGCATTGAATACTACCAATAGATGTTCTGGCCCCCCGTGAATCTCGTAAACAATCCATCCGCTATTTTCTGCAGCTGTGTGAACAAAGACATGACGGTAAACTTCTTCGTATGTAGGATAAGAAAAGGCGCTAGTCTGTGTTTTCAGTCGAATAATTTGACGGACAAAGTCAATGCTTTCTTGTCTTTCATTGATTAAATCCCAGTTTATTTGGTTAACACTGTCAGGAGCGTTGTAACTATTCATAGCACGTTCTCGGTCTGCCGAAGTGAGTTGTCCATGTTCACCCGTCGGAATTAATTTGGTTCGACCAAATTCTTGGCCAATTTCCATAAAGGACATTCCTTGCATGAGAAGGTTCATTGCTGTCGCTGTCTCAACCTTGCGCATAATCTGGTCTGAACTTTGATCAGGATGAAGAGTCGCCAACAAATCATGAAGATTGTAATTGTCATGGGCTTCAACATAGTTGAGAACCTGGTTTGGACTGAGATAAGAACCCAATTCTCGGCTACCAAGAATGGCCTTGGCAATGATTGGTTCAGTGGCTGCACCACTTACAAATCCTGACTTGATTGCACCATAAACTTCTCCTCCTTTGACCGCATCACGCTGATTATCATTGAAGAATCCGATATTTGGCATTTGGTAGGCATTATCCTTCTTGGCCTTATCATAAGTTGCAAGACCTGTTCCCATATCCCAGCCTTCTCCATAAGTGATAATACGGGGATCAACCTCATCTAGCGCCCAACGAATCGCTTGCATGGTTTTGACATCATGAATACCCATCAAGTCAAAACGGAAGCCGTCAATATTGTATTCCTGTACCCAGTATAGAAGAGAATCAATCATGTACTTGCGGAACATTTCGTGTTCACTGGCTGTTTCATTTCCAACACCTGTTCCATTCTGGAAGGTACCGTCTGGATTCATGCGATAGTAGTAATCAGGGACAGTTGTTTGGAAAGGTGCATCAACCGTTGAAAAGGTGTGATTATAAACCACGTCCATAATGACACCAATCCCCGCATCGTGATAGGCTTGAACCATGGTCTTCAAATCACGAATGACCTGCCCTGGATCATCTGGATTACTAGAAAAACTTGGTTCTGGTGCATTGTAGTTTTGAGGGTCATAACCCCAGTTATAGGTTACATTTCCATCCTCATCGTATTCCTTATGGCGATCAAAGATAGGCTGGAGTTGAACATAGTTGCAGCCAAGTTCTTTGATATAGTCAAAGGCGGTTGCTTGTCCGAATTGGTTTACAGTTCCAGTCTGGGCAGCACCAAGGAAGGTTCCACGGAGATGCTCTGCAACTCCAGAGGTCGGAGATTTGGTTAAATCTCGGATATGCATTTCACAGATAACTGCTTTACATGGATTTTCCAAACGCCAAGGCGCTTCTGTTCCATGTTTGACCACAAATCCTTCTACTTGTCTGTCTTGATGAGAAAGAATTACGGAACGTTTGCCGTCAGGACTTGTGGCAATCGTGTAAGGATCTCTCGTCACAGTCTGGTGGTGAGGAAAGTCAATCTGATACTGATAAGCCTTGCCAGCAAGATTTTCATCTAAGTCTAGACTCCAAACACCAATGGTATTGTACTTATGACTGTATGAATAGCTATTACCACGCTCTAGATTAAAGGTTTTCCAAATCGGAGCGTCGTTGCTGGTATTTTCGTAGACAACCACCTGTACAGCAGTAGCCGTAGGAGCCCAAAGTTTAAAGCTAGTCTGATAATCTGAAAGACTGTAACCTAGTTCTCCTTGGTAGCCCCAGTGGTGATCAAAACTAGCGCTATGTATTGCTCTATCAAAAGCAAATGGATTTTGATCTTTGTAGTAAGGACTAGCAATGGCTGGGTTTTCAGAATAATAAACAGTCTCGTCGCCCTCTAAAATCCAAACTTCTGTCAGAAGCGGATAGTAGTTATAACGCACGGAATATTCCTTAACTGTCCCATCAATCTCGACAGAAAACTTCAGGTTTTCTAACTTTTCTTGACTTGTAACTGTGAAGGAGAACTTTGCTCCAAAAAAGTTATTTTCATAATACAATTTTTCAACATTGTCCGCCTGTTTTCTACTAAATGAACAGGCTGCATAATCCCCGTTTTTTCGATGAAAATGGATGACTACAGGGTAATTAAACATTTCTTTTCCTAATTTCTAATTTTAATTTAATTTTTTATGTGGTGCTGATAGATTCAGCGATTTAATTTCTTACTCAAGATAGACTCAATCCATGTCAAAACACTTTAGGAAAGACAGTTTCAGACTATCTAACACCTAGCCTTCTACTATTCTTTATAAACTTTCTAGCCAAGCTTCATCTCGAACCTCAATACCAAGTTCTTGTGCTTTTTGAAGTTTACTTCCAGCATCTGCTCCTGCAACAACGAGGTCTGTCTTTTTAGAAACACTGCCTGTCACTTTGGCACCCAGACTTTCGAGTTTACTTTTAGCTTCTGAGCGCTTGAGTCGCTCCAATTTTCCAGTCAATACAACGGTCAAGCCTGACAAGGCTGCATCTACCACTACAGTCTGACCTTTATAGTTCAAATTGACCCCAGCTTCTCTCAATTCTCTGAGGAGAATTTCAGAGCCTTCTGTAGCAAAGTAAGTCTGAAGACTCTTGGCAATCACACCACCCAGACTCTCAATACTAGCCACTTCCTCTGGATCTGCCTGAGCCAGATTTTCGATTGAATGAAAATGTTGAAGTAACAACTGACTGGCCTTGCTTCCGACATGACGAATTCCCAAACCAAACAAGAGTTTCTCAGCTGAGTTTTCCTTTGATGCTTGAATGGCCTGATACAGTTTAGCAGCGGACTTTTCCTTAACCCCCTCTAAAAGGAGGAAATCTTCTTCTTTCAAACGATAAATATCCGCCACATCCCTGACTAAATTAGCAGCAAAGAGTTTCTCAACAATAGATGGACCAAGGCCTGTAATATTCATAGCATCACGAGAAGCAAAGTGGATCAAACCTTCCATGATTTGAGCAGGACAACGCGGATTGATGCAACGAAGGGCCACTTCATCTTCAAAGTGCAACAAGTCAGAATTACAACTTGGGCAGTTTGTAGGGATATCTAGTTTCTCTTCAGAAACCCGTTTGAACTCTACCACACGCAAAACGGCAGGGATAATATCTCCAGCCTTATAAACGATAACCGTATCGTCTTTGCGGATATCTTTTTCAGCAATATAATCCACATTGTGTAGAGTCGCACGGCTAACAGTTGTGCCAGCAAGCTGAACAGGATTCAGATTTGCAGTTGGAGTCACAACACCCGTACGGCCAACTGTCCAATCAACTGATAAGAGTTGAGCTTCTTTTTCTTCAGCAGGAAACTTGTAAGCTACTGCCCACTTTGGAGCCTTAACGGTAAAACCAAGTTCTTCTTGACCTGCTAGGTCGTTGACCTTGATTACCACCCCATCGATATCATAGGGAAGACTGTCTCGTTCCTCTCCTACTTCTTGGATAAAATTCCAGATTTCATCTATGTTTTCTGCCAAGATTCGCTTAGGATTAACCACAAAACCTAGTTGTTCAAGGTGCTTCAACACCTTTTCTTGACTGTCACGAGTTGAAAGACTGGCTTCTTGATAGAGGAAGGTAGCAAGATTGCGCTTGGCTACTACTGCCGTATCCAACTGTCGCAGGGTGCCTGCTGCCGCATTACGAGGATTGGCAAATTCAGGCTCTCCATTTTCTTGTCGTGCTTGGTTGACCTGGTCAAAAGAAGCGCGTGGCATATAACATTCCCCACGAACTGTGATATCTAGTTCTTCTGGCAAAGTCAAAGGAATGTCCTTAACACGCTTGAGGTTTTCCGTGATATTCTCCCCAACAGAACCATCTCCACGTGTTGCACCAACAACTAAAATCCCCTTTTCATAAGTAAGCGATATAGACAAGCCATCAATTTTCAGCTCACAAATATAGGTCGGATGAGCCACTTCCTTACGAACACGCGCATCAAAAGCTTCAAGCTCCTCACGTGAAAAAGCATCCTGCAAACTATAAAGAGGATACTGATGACTGTATTTTTCAAAACCATCTAAAACCTTGCCACCAACACGATGGGTCGGACTATCTGCTAACACTTGATCTGGATAGGCAGTTTCTAACTCAACCAACTCACGGTAAAGACGGTCGTACTCACTGTCTGAAACCGAGGGATTATCGCTGGTATAGTACTCAGTCGCATAGCGATTGAGCAAGGCGACCAACTCATTCATTCTTTTATTCATAAAACTATTTTACCATAAATTAAGCCCTTCTCACAAACGAGAAGGGCGGAAAAAACACTTAGATTGGAATTATTTTTGAAGTCCAAGCAAACTTATGTCTCTTTTTCAAAATGAGTTCGTACATAGCCTAGAGCTAAGAAGGATAAGGCGACAACTCCAAGTCCAATAATCAAGAAAGAATAAAGATGGACACTTGGAAGAAAGGTCATCAAACCTTTCGCAATCGGCATAAAGAGAATTGCCAGTGTAAAAATGGTACTCAATACCCTACCCAAATATTCTCCATCAATCTTGGTCTGTACCTGTGTAAAGAAGTGAATATTAAAAATCGTCATAAAGAGTTCACAAATCAGGTTTCCAGAAAAGGTTAAAATATTGGGCAGTGGCAAACCCATCATGAAAACTCCTACTCCTGTTAAAATCAATAAGAACAAAAGTGTATTCATACTTGATTTAAATTTATTTGCTATCAGTGCTCCTATAATTGAGCCAATCGCACCCATGGTTAAGATAGTCGCATAAGCTCCTTCTACTCCATATAGTTTATTTGAAAAAGGAAGCAAAAACTCAAAAGCCGCAAAAAAGAAATTAACGCTGGAAGCCACTAACAGGAGAAAGAAAATATCTTTTTGATGCCAGATATAGTGCAAGCCATCTTTGATATCCGCAAAAATATCTTTCCCAGTAAAAGGTTTCTTATCTTGAACCATTGGTTCTTCTTTTGGAAGTAAGGCCACTAGAACAAATGCTATAAAAAAAGTCAAAGCATCTAGTAAGAGCGTCAGATGGAGACTTGCAAATTGTAAGACCAGAAAAGAAAGTACAGGAGAACTCACACTGACAACCTGCAAGACCAACTCCAAACGAGAATTGTATAGGACCAGTTCATCCTTCTCTACCAATTCTGTGATAATGGCCTTATTTGCCGGTCTAGAAAAGGCAAAAGCAATAGCCTGAACAATGTTGGCAAAAATCAAAGCTCCAATCATCCAGCTATCATTCCTTATAAAAGAAATAGCCAGACAAAGAATCCCACAAACAAGGTCTGTCGCCATTAAAATCCTACGACGAGAAAAACGGTCTGAAATGACTCCACCAAAAGGATTTACGAGAATAGATGTGACGAGTTCAGAAATCTGATAAAACCCTAAAACTGTCTGTCCGATAGTCCCCATGGAAGCCAACCAGACACTATTTCCATAATCATAGAGCATATTCCCTATCTTGTTAACAGCTCCACGACTAATCAGCTGTACTGCATAGCGATTCATATAAAAACTCCTCTCAAATTTTGAAACTATTGTATCAAAACCGAAAGGAGCTTTTTCATTTTTCCCTTATTTGGGAAAATTAATCTTTGACAAATTTTTCGTAGTGTTCCTGATAGTAGGCTACTTGCTCTGGAAGACCTAGCACATCAAAAATATGCATGGCCTCTTGCATCTGCTTACAGCCTTCTTTACACTGTCCTTTTTGATATAAGGCAAAGCCTTTTAGGTAATGTAAAATATTTCGTTCATACAGACTAATGTTTTTGCCAATAATCTTCTCTGTATAAGTCTCAAAATAGCTTGCATTGTCAAAAGAAATATGCTCTAAACAATGCTGGTAACAATTGAGAGCCAAAATCAACACTAATCTCTTATGACGCCCAATCTCTTGGTAAAATTCTTCCCTCTCCATAACTTCTCTACCAATCCGTGTGACATAGTCCACATCGTAGAAACTATAGAGGTTCCCGAAAAGAATCAACTCATACATGGTTCATTCTTCTGTTTTGAAGAGATAATCTGCTACCTTATCCAAATCATCCTGCTTCATATCATAACTCGAATCTCTTTGACAAATCAGACCCTGTAGCAAAATCCAGTTCAGCTCAAAATAGAGGGGATTTGTCGAACTCTTAGTCTTTTCAAGTTGTTCTTCTTGAAGCTTTTGAAAACCTGCAATATCATTTGAGTAGTAAAGCGGAATAATTTGTCCCATCATGGCAACATGTTCATGATTATGAAAATCCCTAGCCTTATCCATGAAATTTTCGATTGTGACATGAATGTTATCCAAAATCTCAAAGAAACGCGAGACTGCTAGATCAGACTCCCCAAGCTCAAAGCGAGATAACTGAGAAGTTGAACAGGACTCCCCTGCCGCCTCCTTTAAAGAATAATTTCCACTTGTCCGAAATTCACGAAATACTTTTCCAAGATGTTCCATCTTTACACCTGCTCTGATAATTCTTCCCATTCAAGCATGGCTTCTTCCTGACGATGGCTGATTTTGTCCAGTTCAGCCTGCAATTCCATCAGTTTATCGGCATCGTTTGTTTCCAACATTTGTTCAGAAATCGCTTGACTTTGACTTTCTAACTCTTCAATTTCAGCTTCTAGACTTTCGATTTGTCGCATGAGCTTACGAACTTCTTTTTGACTTTCTTTCTGGGCTTGATAATCATTGACTGGCCTTGATTCTTTTACTTGATTGTTAGTTGAAGCTTCCTCTGTCAGACCGACTTCCATTTCAGCCTTTTTATCGACATAGTAATCGTAATCTCCCAAGAAGAGAGTCGATCCATTCTCTGACAATTCCAGTACATGAGTTGCCACACGATTGATAAAGTAACGGTCATGGCTAACAAATAGCAAGGTTCCATCAAAGTCAATCAAGGTATTTTCCAACACTTCCTTGCTATCAATATCCAAGTGGTTGGTTGGCTCATCCAGAATCAAAAAATTATTGTTTTCCATGGAAAGTTTAGCCAGAAGTAAACGGGCTTTCTCCCCACCAGACAGCATGCCGACTGATTTTTTAACGTCATCTCCTGAGAAAAGGAAAGCACCTAGACGGTTGCGGATTTCAACTTCCGGTGTCAGTTTAAAATCATTCCAGAGTTCATCCAGTACAGTATTACTTGGTGTCAGCTTGCTTTGAGTTTGGTCATAGTAACCAACCTCAACATTAGCGCCAAAGCGCTTCTCACCCTTGATAAAAGGAATCTGGTCCACAATAGACTTGATAAAGGTTGACTTGCCAATACCATTTGGACCAACGATGGCAACAGCATTCATCTTACGAAGGTCTAGGTTAATCGGTTGAGACAGGACTTCCCCATCATAGCCAATAGCCGCATTTTCAACAGTCAATACAACATTACCAGACGTTTTTTCAGACTGGAAGGTCATATTGGCTGATTTCTTACCAGCTTCTGGCTTGTCCAAACGCTCCATTTTTTCCAGTTGTTTTCGGCGAGATTGGGCACGTTTAGTCGTTGAAGCTCGTACTAGATTGCGGTTGACAAAGTCTTCCAGAGCGGCAATTTCCTTTTGTTGCTTTTCATAGTTTTTTGCTTCAGTAGCTAGCTTTTGCTCCTTCAGCTCAACAAAACGAGAATAATTGCCCACATAGCGATCCAAAGAATGCTTGGTCAAATCCAGCGTAATCGTTGCAACCTTGTCCAAGAAATAACGGTCGTGGCTGACGATAATGAGGGCTCCGCTATAATTTACCAAGTAATTCTCTAGCCAGGCTATAGTTTCAATATCTAAGTGGTTAGTTGGCTCGTCCAAGACCAAGAGATTGGGCTTCTCAAGTAGCATTTTAGCAAGTGCCAAACGAGTATTTTGGCCACCAGAAAGCTCAGCAATTTTCATCTGCCACATAGATTCGTCAAACTTGAATCCATTCAAAATCGCTCGAATATCAGCTTCATAGGTAAAGCCACCTGCTTGGCGAAAATTTTCAGATAAGCGGTCGTAATCTGACATCAGTTTATTCAAATCATCACCAGACTTTTCACCCATCTCCAACTCCATCTGACGAAGTTGTTTCTCCGTCCGACGTAAGTCATCAAAGACATGAAGCATCTCATCGTAGATGGTATTTTCAGACTTAAAACGGCTATCTTGGGCTAGGTAAGACAGAGAAATATCTTTTTTCTTATTGATTTCTCCACTAGTTGGCTCCTCTTCTCCAACTAAAATCTTCAAAAGAGTAGACTTACCTGCACCATTTTTTCCAACAAGAGCAATTCGATCTCGTTCATCAACTTGTAGGTTAATATTATCAAAAAGAACCTCTCCTGCAAAAGAACGTTCAATTTTATTAGCTTGTAAAATAATCATACAAACAGTATAGCATGTTTCCCTAAGGCATTCAAGACTTGATAAACCGGCATATGTCACTACTTTTCTGAAAATTATGCTACCGTTTTACTAAAACGCTAAAAAGTGCTATAATGTGAACGGTTAAAACAATTTACAAAAAGGAGAATTTCAATGTCTTACCAAGAAAATTACCAGAAATGGGTTGATTTTGCGGAGCTTCCTGACTACCTTCGTCAAGATTTGGAAAATATGGACGAAAAAACTAAGGAAGATGCCTTCTATACAAATCTTGAATTTGGTACTGCGGGTATGCGTGGCTTGATTGGTGCTGGTACAAACCGCATCAACATCTACGTTGTTCGCCAAGCTACTGAAGGATTGGCTCGTTTGATTGAGTCTAAAGGTGGAAATGAAAAAGAACGTGGTGTGGCAATCGCCTACGATAGCCGTCACTTCTCACCAGAGTTTGCCTTTGAATCTGCTGCAGTTCTTGCTAAACATGGTATCAAATCTTATGTATTTGAAAGCCTTCGTCCAACTCCAGAACTCTCATTTGCAGTTCGTCACCTCAACTGTTTCGCAGGTATTATGGTCACAGCCAGCCACAACCCTGCTCCATTTAACGGTTACAAGGTTTACGGTGAAGACGGTGGACAAATGCCTCCACACGATGCGGACGCGTTGACTACTTATATCCGTGCTATCGAAAACCCATTTGCAGTTGAAGTTGCTGATGTGGAAGCTGAAAAAGCTTCTGGCTTGATTGAAGTTATCGGCGAAGCTGTTGACGTAGAATACCTTAAAGAGGTTAAGGACGTAAACATCAACCCAGCCTTGATTGAAGAATTTGGTAAAGACATGAAAATTGTCTATACACCACTTCATGGTACTGGTGAAATGTTGGCTCGTCGTGCTCTTGCCCAAGCAGGATTTGACTCAGTTCAAGTCGTTGAAGCACAAGCAACTGCTGACCCTGACTTCTCAACTGTAAAATCTCCAAACCCAGAAAGCCAAGCAGCCTTTGCCCTTGCTGAAGAACTTGGTCGTCAAGTTGGTGCGGATGTTCTTGTCGCAACTGACCCTGACGCTGACCGTGTTGGTGTTGAAGTTCTTCAAAAAGATGGTAGCTACCTCAACCTTTCAGGTAACCAAATCGGTGCTATCATGGCTAAATACATATTGGAAGCCCACAAAAACGCTGGAACTCTTCCTGAAAATGCAGCCCTATGTAAATCTATCGTATCAACTGACTTGGTAACGAAGATTGCTGAAAGCTACGGCGCAACTATGTTCAACGTCTTGACTGGTTTCAAATTCATCGCTGAAAAAATCCAAGAATTCGAAGAAAAACACAACCACACTTACATGATGGGATTTGAAGAAAGCTTCGGTTACTTGATTAAACCATTCGTACGTGATAAAGACGCTATCCAAGCTGTTCTCGTCGTTGCTGAGCTTGCTGCCTACTACCGTTCACGCGGTTTGACACTTGCTGACGGTATCGAAGAAATCTACAAAGAGTACGGCTACTACGCAGAAAAAACTATCTCTGTTACCCTTTCAGGTGTCGATGGTGCTGAACAAATCAAAGCGATTATGGCTAAGTTCCGTAACAATGCTCCAAAAGAATGGAACGCAACAGCTATCACTGTCGTAGAAGACTTCAAGGCACAAACTGCTACTGCTGCTGACGGTACTGTTACAAACTTAACAACTCCTCCAAGTGATGTGTTGAAATACACACTTGCTGACGGTTCATGGATTGCTGTTCGCCCTTCAGGTACAGAACCAAAAATCAAGTTCTACATTGCAGTTGTAGGTGAAACCAACGAAGAATCACAAGCTAAGATTGCTAACATCGAAGCAGAAATCAATGCTTTTGTAAAATAAAGTCCTATAAAAGATGAGACCAACCAATCTCATCTTTTTTTCGTATCAAATCTAAGCAATTTTAGAAACTTTATGGCATACTAGACATATCAATGAAAGCGAGGTAATCTCATGGAACAATTTTTAGATAATATCAAAAACCTTGAAGTCACTACAGTTGCGCATGCTCAAGAAGCTCTTGATAAAAAAGAAACTGCAACCTTCTTTATCGGTCGCAAAACTTGCCCTTACTGCCGTAAATTTGCAGGTACTTTAGCAGGTGTCGTAGCTGAAACCAAAGCTCACATCTACTTCATCAATAGTGAAGAAGCAAGCCAACTCAATGAGTTGCAAGCATTCCGTTCACGCTACGGAATCCCAACTGTACCAGGCTTTGTCCACATCGCAGATGGACAAATCAATGTCCGTTGCGACTCTTCAATGTCAGCACAAGAAATCAAAGAATTTGCAGGATTGTAAAAAAGCCACTCATCGAGTGGTTTTTAAATGGTCAAAATTACGTTTTTTCAAGCAAATCTTGTATCATCCGATGCAGTTCTTCGATTTTCTCAGATTGTTTCTCTATTAATATTCTTTGGCCCGATAATTCGTCTTGGAGTTTATCAAGTTTTATCTGTTCATCTGGATTATCTTTTACAAAAAAGTTCGTCAAGGCACTTGTTAACATTCCTATTGTACTAATCCCTACCAACATTAATAAAACAGCTAGCCATTTCCCAAAAAGGGAAACTGGAACAATATCACCATAACCAACAGTGGTTACTGTCACAAGAGCCCACCAAAGACTATCTGAGAAAGATTTTTCTTCAACTACAGATAAAATTGAACTTCCTACTAGAACAATAAAAATATTAACATACAAGATATAAATCAGGCCATTTGTCCGTAAGAATCTACTAATTTTTCTTTCTAATTTACCTGTAAGTCCAATTATTCTAAGTAAACGAGTCAGTTTCAGTAATTTTGTCAGCCTTGCTAAGCGGAAGATACGCCCTAATCGCAATACTGTAAAAATAGCATTTAAAGGAAGGATAGCTAACAAGTCAAAGATATTTTCAAGTATAAACCTCCATTTTGCTTTACTTGAAAAGAACCGCCAACCATAATCTACCACAAACACAAACCAAAGTAGCAAGTCAATAATACTGTATGGAGGACTGTCTAAATCAATCATCTCAGCAAATCCAAGTAATACCAGAATAACAGAGATTAAAGCAAGTAAAATAATTGTTGTATCATAATAATCTGCAAAAAACCATTTTTTCTTCAAATTTTACTCTCCTCACTTTCTATACTGTTATTACTCAACTTTAATTCAATAAATATCTCTCCGATGACCAACTTCTAAAGTAGCAATGACTAATTCATCATCTACAATTTGTACGATAACTCGATAATTACCAATTCTATAGCGCCATTGACCAACGCGATTACCAACCAAAGCCTTTCCGTGTCGTCTTGGGTCTTCCAAAACATTGGTTTGTAAATAGTTTGTAATTATCTTCTGCGTATAACGATCCAATTTTTTCAATTGCTTGATGAAACGTCTTGTTGGAACTAATTTATACAAATTATTCATCCTCCAAGCCTAAATCATGCATCATTTCTTCCCAAGTAATGGGTTCAACTCCTTTTTCCAAGTCGTCTAAATACTCTTGATAGGCTAAATCTGCCACACGAGCATCGTATTCGTCTTCTAGAGCTTCAAGAGTTTTGGTGCGGATAAGTTCCGACAGGGAAACTCCTTCAAACTTAGCCATTGCTTTCATAAATGTTTTATCAGCTTCAGAAACTTTTAATGTAATAGTAGTCATCTTTTGCACTCCCTTTTTTAATAGTAACACCATTGTATTACTTTTTAGGTGTTCAGTCAATATAAAAAGAACACCTTCTTAGCGTTCTTTCTATATATCTGTCAATGGTGTTGCGGTATCTGGTGAGGTATCGTAAACCTTAAAGTCTACTCCTACACCTAAATCCGCTTGTGCCAGCTGGTTGACCATGGTCATGTGAGCCAGTTCCTTGATATTGTTTTCCTTAGATAAATGCCCAAGGTAGATCTTCTTAGTGCGATTTCCTAGCGTCCGAATCATAGCTTCAGCACCATCCTCGTTAGAAAGGTGACCCAGATCCGATAGGATTCGTTGTTTGAGTCGCCAAGCGTAAGAACCTGCTCGCAAAATCTCTACATCATGGTTGGACTCGATAAGATAGCCGTCCGCATTTTCAACAATCCCCGCCATACGGTCACTAACATAACCTGTATCTGTCAAAAGGACAAAACTTTTATCATCTTTCATAAAGCGATAGAACTGCGGTGCGACTGCATCATGGCTTACACCAAAACTCTCGATGTCGATATCTCCAAAGGTTTTGGTTTTACCCATTTCAAAAATATGCTTTTGTGAAGAATCTACCTTGCCAAGATACTTGCTATTTTCCATAGCTTGCCAGGTCTTTTCATTGGCGTAAAGATCCATACCATACTTGCGAGCCAAAACACCTACTCCATGGATATGATCTGAATGCTCGTGGGTAATCAAGATGGCATCCAAGTCTTCTGGCTTGCGATTTATTTCAGCAAGTAGGCTGGTGATTTTCTTACCAGATAAGCCTGCATCCACTAAAAGTTTCTTTTTTGGGGTTTCCAGATAAAAGGAATTCCCACTGGAACCCGATGCTAAAATACTATATTTAAAGCCTGTTTCACTCATTCTAGTCTTCTACTTCATCCTCCCATACTTCTTCTTTCACTGCATCCTTATCATAAGGGAGCACGATGGTAAAGGTTGAGCCCTTACCGTATTCACTTTTGGCCCAAATAAAGCCATTGTGTTGTTTGATGATTTCTTTGGCAATAGACAGTCCCAATCCTGTTCCACCTTGGGCACGACTTCTAGCACGATCCACACGGTAGAAACGGTCAAAGATACGTGGCAAATCCTGCTTAGGAATACCCAATCCTTGGTCTGAGATGGATAAAATCATCTGATCGTCAGTTGTTTTCATGGTCACTGTGATTTTCCCACCATCTGGCGAATACTTGATGGCATTGTTAAGAATATTATCAATGACCTGTGTCATCTTGTCTGTATCTATCTCAATCCAGACAGAGGTAATCGGATAATCTCTGACCAATTCATATTTCTTATCTTCATCTGGTCCCCTCATCTGATCAAAACGGTTGAGGATAAAGGTAATAAAGGCAGTAAAGTTAATCAGTTCCACATCTAGGTGACTGGTCGCATTATCAATCCGTGAAAGATGGAGGAGATCCGTCACCATTCGCATCATACGATTGGTTTCATCTAGAGATACCTTGATAAAGTCTGGTGCGACAGGTTCTGACAAGGCCCCCTCATCCAAGGCTTCAAGATAGGATTTTACACTAGTCAGAGGAGTCCTTAACTCATGACTAACGTTGGAAACAAAGAGTCTCCGTTCCCGTTCTTCCTTCTCCTGCTCCGTCGTATCATGCAAAACTGCAACCAAACCTGAGATAAAGCCAGACTCTCGACGAATCAAGGCGAAGCGTACACGAAGGCTTAGATACTCTCCATTGGCATCCTGGGAATCAATCATGAGTTCAGGAATTTGGGTAATCAAATCACGAAGGTCATACTCATCTTCAATCTTAAGCAATTCTAGAATACTTTTATTGAGAACCTCTTCCTTCTGAACACCTAGCTGTTTCTTAGCCATGTCATTAATCATGGTAATCTTGCCACGACGATTGGTCGCAAGGACACCATCTGTCATGTAGGAGAGGATACTGTGCAATCGTTTACTCTCTTGTTCCAGATTTTCTTGGGTTAAACGGATTACTTCTGATAAATCATTGAGATTATTGGTAATATTAGTGATTTCAGAGCTTCCCTGCATGTCCAACACCTGAGAATAATCTCCTGCAATCAGGTCTTTTACCTTTTGATTGATTTGCTTCAGCCGAATATTATCCCGACGATTTTCTAGTAAGAGCAAGGTCACGACTAAAATAAAGCCAAGTAGAATGAGGATAAAGATAAAATCACTGGTTAAAACTGTGTCTTTAATTAGTTTAATCATTATTTCTCATATAATAACCAACACCACGACGTGTTAGGATATACTCAGGACGACTTGGTGTATCTTCAATCTTCTCACGCAAACGTCTGATAGTTACGTCAACAGTTCGAACATCTCCGAAATAATCATACCCCCAGACAGTTTCAAGCAAGTGTTCACGCGTAATTACTTGACCGATATGAGAGGCCAAGTGGTACAAGAGTTCAAATTCACGGTGGGTTAAGTCTAGTTCTTCACCGTATTTTTTAGCCACGTAGGCATCTGGCACAATCTCCAAGTCCCCAATTTGCAAGGGTTGAATTTTCTTTTCATCAGACTCTTGATTATCTACAGAAGTCAAATCTGTACGACGGAGAAGAGCTTTAACACGCGCCTGCAACTCACGATTTGAGAAGGGTTTGGTTACATAGTCATCTGCACCAAGCTCTAAACCGATAACCTTATCAAATTCACTGTCTTTAGCTGAAAGCATGATAATAGGCACACTACTTGTCTTGCGAATAGTCTTAGCAACTTCTAAACCATCGATTTCGGGAAGCATCAAATCCAGAATAATAATATCTGGTTGCTCTGCTTCAAATTGTTCTAGCGCTTCACGACCGTTAAAAGCAGTTACAACTTCGTAACCTTCCTTGGTCATATTAAACTTGATAATATCCGAGATTGGTTTTTCATCATCTACAATTAATATTTTTTTCATTTGTTCACCTTTTTCTCTACTATTATACCAAAAAAATAACAAGAAGACACAATAGCTATTCTTTGCTACTGTCTAACTTGGCTTGTGCATAAGCCTGCCAGATTTTTTGTTGTGGTTTGGCAAGTGGGTAATTATTAAACTCTTCTGGTGAAAGCCAGCGAACTTCCCTATCTGAAAAATCATGAAAGTCACTCACCTGACCTGCTACAATCTTTACATGCCATTTACGATGACTAAAGACATGCTTGACATTCTCAAAATAAACATCAAGCCAATCAACATCTAGGTCATAGTCCTGCTGGAAACTCTCTTCTGGACTGGGACCAAAGTTGACACTTTCTTCTGCAACCTGATGAAAGAGGTCAAACTGCTCTTCTTGCGAAAAGTCATCAACTTCTATCAAAGGAAAATGCCAAAAGCCTGCCAATAACTTTTCACTTTCATTTTTTTCAAGTAAAAATTGCCCCTGACTATTTTTTACCACTAAGGCCTTAAGATAAATGGGAACTGGCTTTTTCTTGGGAGCCTTGATTGGATAACGGTCCATGGTTCCATTTTGGTATGCCCCACTAAAGTCCTTCACTGGACTCTCTTCTGGTCTAGAATTTACAGGAGCCTCAATATCTGAACCCAAGTCCATCAAAGCTTGATTAAAGTCGCCAGGACGTTCTGGATCAATCAAGATTTCCATCATTGCTTGAAAAATTTTGCGATTACTTGGAATGCCAATATCGTGGTTGACTTCGAACAGACGTGCCAAAACTCTCATAACATTACCATCTACAGCTGGCTCAGGCAAGTTAAAAGCAATACTAGAAATGGCTCCAGCTGTGTAAGGGCCAATTCCCTTCAATCTGGAAATTCCTTCATAGGTGTTTGGAAATTGACCACCAAAGTCAGTCATAATCTGCTGGGCTGCAGCCTGCATATTACGAACTCGAGAATAATAACCCAAACCTTCCCAAGTCTTCAACAAACGCTCTTCAGGCGCATTTGCTAAACTTTCTACTGTTGGAAACCAGTCCAAGAATCGTTCGTAGTAAGGGATAACTGTATCAACTCTGGTCTGCTGGAGCATGATTTCAGATACCCAGATATGATAAGGATTTTTACTTCTACGCCAAGGTAAATCTCGTTTATTTTCATCATACCAAGCGAGAAGTTTCTCACGGAAAGAAATGATCTTCTCCTCCGGCCACATGACGATACCGTATTCTTTCAAATCTAACATAACTCTAGTATAACACAGACGACTCTAACTGTCCTTTTCCTAGTATTAATACTCTTCGAAAATCTCTTCAAACCACGTCAACGTCGCCTTGCCGTAGATATGGTTACTGACTTCGTCAGTTCTATCCACAACCTCAAAACAGTGTTTTGAGCTGACTTCGTCAGTCTTATCTACAACCTCAAAGCAGTGCTTTGAGCAGCCTGCGGCTAGTTTCCTAGTTTGCTCTTTGATTTTCATTGAGTATAAAAAGCCTCTTTCCAAGGGAAAGAGGACTAAATCTTATTGATGAACTGCTTGAGCTGCTGTGATAAGGGTCAACTTGTAGACATCATCCGCATTACATCCACGAGAAAGGTCGTTAACCGGCTTGTTCAAACCTTGCAAAACAGGTCCAACTGCCGCAAAACCACCAAGGCGTTCGGCCATCTTATAGCCGATATTTCCTGCCTCGATACCTGGGAAGATGAAGACATTTGCTTGACCAGCTACTGTACTTCCAGGAGCTTTCAAAGCTGCAGTTTCAGGAACAAAGGCTGCATCAAATTGCAACTCACCATCGATTTCGAGGTCAGGACGCAAGTCGTGAGCAATTTTAGTTGCTTCAACGACCTTATCGACGCTTTCACCAAATCCTGAGCCTTTAGTAGAATAGCTTAGCATGGCAATTTTAGGTTCGATGCCAAACATCTTAGCTGTGATTGCTGAGTTGATGGCAATTTCAGCCAAGGCTTCAGCATCAGGATTGATGTTGATAGCACAGTCTCCAAATAGGTAACGTTCCGTACCGCGAACCATGAGGAAGGCACCTGAAGTACGCGTTACATTTGGACGAGTTTTGATAATTTGAAGGGCTGGACGAACTGTTGAAGCAGTTGAGTGAATTGCTCCAGACACCATTCCATCAACCAAGCCCAGGTACACCAACATAACACCAAAGTAGTTGACATCTTCAACCAAAACCTTGCGTGCATCTTCTTCAGTCATTTTGCCCTTACGACGCTCCACCAAGGCAGCAACCATTTCTTCAAATTGAGGATAATTTTGAGGGTCGATGACTTCATAACCATCCATGATCCCTTCAATTTCAAGATAAATTTTAATTTTTTCAGGATTTCCAAGCAAAACAGGAATCACTTCTGTTTCTTTTACCAAGCGTTTAGTCGCTTGAAGAATACGTGGTTCTTCCCCTTCAGGGAGAACGATACGAGCATTTTTGCCAACCAGGTTGGCTTTGAGACTTTCAAAAACTTCCATGAGTTTTCTCCTTTAAGATAATAATTATACTCCAAATAATTTTTATAGAGTATTAGTTGATAACTGGGTAATAAGGTTACTGAAATCATCCGGCAAGGGACTTTCTAACTGCAAGTCCTGCTCTAGAAATGGATGATAAAAGGATAGGTAATGGCAATGCAGGGCCTGACGTTGAATGCCGTCGTCCAGACTACTACCATACAAATCATCTCCCAACAAAGGAAAACCAATATGAGAAAAATGGACTCGGATTTGGTGGGTACGTCCAGTATGTAGACGAATGTCAACCAAGTGAATATTCCCATAAGAAGCTACAATCTTATATGATGTATGGGCATACTTTCCACCTTTAGCTACTCTTCTAGTGATAATGGAGTCTTCATCACGCGCAATAGGAGCAATAATTTCTCCTTCCGGCTCCAAATGTCCATCTCCTTTAACCAAAGCAAAGTAGCGCTTCTCAATAGACTTTTTCTGCAACTGCTTGTCTAATCGTGCATGGGCATAACCGTGCTTGGCAAAAAGCATCAAGCCAGAAGTGTCCCTATCGAGCCTAGTCACAATGTGAACCTGCTGATTTTCATAGTCTTGCTTGACGTAGTAACCCTTGATAAAATTGGCAATGGTATTGGAGTGATTGACACTAGGAATAGAAGCCACTCCATAGGGTTTATTCAAGACTAGAAAATGGTCATCCTCATAGAGAATATCCAGTGGGCGCTCGATAGCTTCTAGAGTTTCAAAACCTTCCTCAACGGGAATATCGATGATAACTAGGTCTCCAATATCCAATAGATAGGTTGCATTTTGCGGTTGGTCATTGACCAGAATAGCTCCACCCCGAAACTTAATCTTGGCCAGAAGCCCCTTAGAAACCTCGTGCTTTTTCAAAAAGGTCTTAACCTTGACATGCTCATCTGCGATAAATTCAAACCTCATTCGTCCACCTCACCGATGAAAGCATCCTTAACACGGTTCCAAAAACTGGTATGGCTAGGTGATGCGACAAAGTGAATCTTATGATGGTCGATTTGATACTCGATTCGCTCAATATTGCGGAAGGAATAAACGCTATTGTCAACCGAAATGGTGTGGTAATCATTTCTTGTTGGAATGAGTTCAATCTTATCCTTCTTAGGCACAATAATGGAAGAGCCCAGCGTTCGATAGACACGATTATTTAGGCTGGCAATTTCCGTCAACTGAAGAGCTTCAATGGTAGGATGTAACACTGCACCGCCAAGAGACTTATTATAAGCCGTACTACCAGTCGGTGTCGAAACTGTTAGCCCATCTCCACGAAAACGTTCAAAGTGGACACCGTTAATCACAACATCCGCCACCATGGTTCGATCAGACCTGCGGATACTGGCTTCATTCAGTGCTCTAAAAATCTTCACTTCACCATTTTCAAGAAAAACCTTCACATTCAGAACAGGGTAAGAGACTCTTGCTCCGGTATCTAGCTGCAAATTAGTCACTAGCTTATCCAACTCAAAATCACGGTAGTCCGTATAGAAGCCCAAATGTCCAGTGTGAACACCAACGAAGCGGACCTTGTCAAGCTGGTTTTCGTACTTATGAAAGGCCGACAAGAGCATACCATCCCCACCAATGGAGATGACAATGTCCGGATTGGTATCATTGAGTATAAACTGATTTCTCTTCAAACGATCTCGCAATTCATACAAAACCCTTTGACTCTGCGGTTTTCTATTTGCTATCAGGTCAATTCGTTTACCTGTATTCTTCATCTGTATCGTCACTGTTTCCTACACCGTCATTTAATTTTCTACTCAAAGGATCAAAAAGTGCCTGGGCTTCTTGGATATCATCACGAATTTTACCCATTTCTTCATCCAACTGATGGGCAATCTTGGCAGTAATTTCCAGTCTCTTTTTAATTTCCTCTGGGAAATCCCCTTGGTACTTGTAGTTGAGAGAATGTTCTATCGTTGCCCAGAAATTCATGGCCAAAGTACGAATCTGAATTTCCGCCAAAATGGTCTTGGCTCCATTGATGGTGTCAACCATATATTCTACTACCACATGATAGGAACGGTAGCCTGAAGCCTTTCGATGAGTAATGTAATCTCGCTCCTGTATGATTCGCATGTCCTGACGTTTGCGCAAAATTTCCACTACTTCTTTGACGTCATCTACAAACTGAACCATCACACGCAAACCAGCAATATCTTGCAAATCGTGCTCTAAGGTCGCATAAGTAATACCACGCCGAGCCATTTTTTCCTTGATGCTTTCAATTGGCTTGACTCTACCAGTCACAAACTCAATCGGAGAATGCTTATTTTGCTTACGATATTGCTTACGAATACCACGTAGTTTAATCTTTAACTCACCAACAGCTTGAATGTAAGGATCTAGAAATTCTTCCCATTCTATGGTCATATATTCTCCCTTGTTCTCATATTATCCTTCAAAAATATCTTTGATTTTTTCTCCAGATTCATATACAATAAATACAAAGCTATTATATCATATAATCCGCTTTCATAGACAAAGAAAAGGTAAGAAAATTGAAACATTTAGAAATTGAATTGAAAACACTCTTGAAAAAAGATGAATATAATCGTCTAAAAGACCAGTTCACAGACGTCACTCCTGTTCTTCAAAAAAATTACTACATAGACACGCCTGATTTTGAACTGCGAGAAAAGAAAGTTGCTTTGCGCATTCGCACTTTTGAAGATTGGGCAGAATTGACACTCAAAGTCCCACAAAGTGTCGGAAACATGGAATACAATCAAAAATTGCAACTAAAAGATGCTGAAAACTATCTGAGCAAGAAAAAACTTCCTCAAGGGCTAGTACTGGATGAATTGGCGAAACATGGTATTAAAACTAGTGAATGGCAGATTCTTGGTTGTCTAACGACACTTCGCTATGAAATGCAAACAGCTATTGGTCTCATGGCGCTGGATGAAAGTCAGTACTTTGATATGACAGATTACGAATTAGAACTTGAAGTTGAAAATCACGAGCAAGGGAAACAAGATTTCCAGCAATTTTTAGAGGAAAATCAGATTGCTTATCAAAAAGCTCCCTCAAAATTGGTCCGATTTGTCAAAAGCATGAAAAATAGCTGAAATAATCTCTATTTTTTGGTAAAATAGAGAAGATAAAATACAAAAATCCCAGTTCATATAGGCTAGGCAGATATGACTAGGATTTAAAAAGTTTACAGAGGACGGTCTATAATGTCAGATAGAAAAAACATGAAACTTTTCGCACTCAACTCTAACCAAGAGATTGCACAGAAAATTGCTCAAGCTGTTGGTGTCCCACTTGGAAAACTATCATCACGTCAATTTTCAGACGGAGAAATCCAAGTAAATATCGAAGAAAGTGTCCGTGGTTATGATGTGTACATCATCCAATCAACAAGTTTCCCTGTTAACAACCACCTAATGGAATTGCTTATCATGGTCGACGCTTGTGTGCGTGCAAGCGCCCACAGCATCAACGTTGTTCTTCCATATTTTGGCTATGCACGTCAAGACCGCATCGCTTCACCTCGTGAGCCACTTACAGCAAAACTAGTTGCCAATATGCTAGTTAAGGCTGGTGTCGATCGTATCCTTACGCTTGATTTGCATGCCGTTCAGGTTCAAGGCTTCTTTGACATTCCTGTTGATAACCTTTTCACAGTTCCCCTATTTGCAAAACATTACTGCGATAAGGGCTTACTTGGGTCAGATGTTGTTGTCGTCAGCCCTAAAAATTCAGGTGTGAAACGTGCCCGTAGCTTGGCTGAATATCTTGATGCTCCTATCGCCATTATCGACTACCCTCAAGACGATGCAACTCGTAACGAAGGTTATATTATCGGTGATGTTGAAGGTAAAAAAGCTATCTTGATTGACGATATTTTAAATACAGGACGTACCTTCTCTGAAGCTGCTAAAATCGTTGAACGTGAAGGAGCTACAGAAATTTATGCTGTTTCTAGTCATGGTCTCTTTGTCGAAGGCGCTGCTGAACTTCTTGACAATACTAAAATTAAAGAAATTCTTGTGACTGATTCAGTAGCAACAAAAGAAAAAACTCCTAAAAACGTATGCTACATCACTGCTAGTGAGTTAATTGGTGATGCTATCGTCCGTATCCACGAAAGAAAACCAGTCAGCCCACTCTTTGCTTACAACAAAAAGAAATAAGGTGATTCTTTGATTTATTTGGACAATGCTGCCACAACTCCCATGTCAGCAGTTGCTATTTCAGCTATGACCGAGGTTATGCAAGGAACCTATGGAAATCCTTCTAGTATTCATGGTCATGGTCGTCAAGCTGGTAAACTCTTGCGAGAAGCCCGTCAGGAACTAGCACAGTTACTGGGGACAAAACCTCAACATATCTTTTTCACTTCTGGTGGGACTGAAGGAAACAATACTGCCATCATTGGCTACTGCCTTCGTCACCAAGAACAAGGAAAACATATCATCACAACTGCCATTGAGCACCATGCCGTCCTTGAAACCATTGATTACTTGGTTCAACACTTTGGTTTTGAAGCAACCATTATCCAACCAGAAAATCAAGAAATCACAGCCCAACAAATTCAAAAGGCCTTACGTGATGATACGATTTTGGTTTCTACCATGTTTGCTAATAATGAGACAGGAAACCTACTTCCCATTGCTGAAATTGGCCAAATACTCAAGCAACACCCTTCTGCCTATCATGTTGATGCAGTTCAAGCTATTGGTAAAATACCAATTCACCCCGAAGAATTGGGCATTGATTTTCTCACTGCTTCTGCCCACAAGTTCCATGGTCCTAAGGGAATCGGTTTTCTCTACGCATCTAGCATGGACTTTGATTCCTATCTCCATGGTGGAGACCAAGAACAGAAAAAACGTGCAGGGACTGAAAATCTGGCTGCCATCATAGGCATGGTTGCAGCCCTAAAAGAAGACCTAAAACAGCAAGAAGAACATTTTCAACATGTACAAAATTTAGAAACTGCCTTTCTTGCAGAGCTAGAGGGCATTCAATATTACTTGAATAGAGGAGAACATCATCTCCCTTATGTTCTCAATATTGGATTTCCTGGTCAGAAAAATGACCTCTTACTCCTTCGTCTAGATTTAGCTGGAATTTCAATCTCTACTGGCTCAGCCTGCACTGCAGGCATTGTACAATCCAGCCATGTTCTTGAAGCCATGTACGGGGCAAATTCAGAACGCTTGAAGGAATCCGTTCGTATCAGTTTGTCGCCAGAAAATACTGTTGAAGATCTACATACCCTCGCAAAAACCTTAAAAGAAATTATCGGAGGTTAGCCATATGGCATTTGAAAAAACCATTCAGTTAAAAAATTGTCGTTACGACTACACTCTTAGCCCTTCTGTTAAAAAATTCACCCTTAAGGACAACACCTTTTTTGAGACTAAGGTTGGTAACTATGAATTGACTCGCCTTTTGGAAAAAGTGCCGAACAGCGGTGAGGGATTCCAACTCAAAATCATCATTAACAAGGAACTTACAGGTGCTAAAATCAATATCACTGACAAGTTTGGGCTACGTCTAGTTGATATTTTCAAATCAGAAGACCACCACATTCATCAGGAAAAATTCTACTTCCTCATGGATAGCTTGGTAGAACGTGGTGTCTTTACAAAATCGGAAAGATAGAGCCAAAATGTTTGAACTGACCTATAAGGACAGCTATCATGTAGAGCGCACTCTCAAGTATGAGGATTACGAGGCTCTCATGCTGGCTCTATCAGGATGTGTGACTCTGCCAGATACACTTTATGTGACTTCTCTGACTTTTAATGGCCAGGAAGTTTACCAAGGACTGGTCGGAGACCTCTACCGATTTCGGCTCTTTGTCAACTGTAGTGGGTTGAAGAAAAGCTAAGATCGAGAAAGGACGAAATTCGTCCTTTCTTTTTTGATATTGAGAGCGATGAAAATTCGTTTTTTGAAGTTTTCAAAGTTCCGAAAACCAAAGGCATTGCGTTTGATGAGTTTAATGAGATTATTGGTGGCCTCCAATTTGGCGTTGGAGTAGGGTAGTTGAAGAGCATTGACAATCTTTTCTTTATACTTGAGGAAGGTTTTAAAGACAGTCTGAAAAAGAGGATGAACCTGCTTTAGATTGTCCTCAATGAGTCCGAAAAATTTGTCTGGCTCCTTGTTCTGAAAGTGAAAGAGTAAGAGCTGATAGAGATTATAGTGGTGTTTCAAGTCTTCTGAATAGCTCAAAAGCTTGTCTAGAATCTCTTTATTCGTCAAGTGCATACGGAAAGTAGGGCGATAAAAACGTTTATCGCTGAGTTTCCGACTATCTTGTTGGATGAGTTTCCAGTATCGCTTGATAGCCTTGTATTCATGAGATTTTCGTTCAAACTGATTCATGATTTGGACACGCACACGACTCATAGCACGGCTTAAATGTTGTACAATATGGAAACGATCTAGAACGATTTTAGCACACGGAAAAAGCTGTTTAGCCAAGTCATAGTAAGGGCTAAACATATCCATAGTAATGATTTTCACCTGACAACGAACGACTCTATCATATTTAAGAAAGTGATTTCGGATGACAGCCTGTGTTCTACCCTCAAGAACAGTTATGATATTGAGTTTTTCAAAGTCCTGAGCAATGAAACTCATTTTTCCCCTTAGTGAAGGCATACTCGTCCCAAGACATAATCTCAGGAAGGCTAGAAAAATCATGCTTAAAACGGAAGTCATTGAGCTTGCGAATGACAGTTGAAGTTGAAATGGCCAGCTGATGAGCAATATCGGTCATAGAAATCTTCTCAATCAACTTTTGCGCAATTTTTTGGTTGATGATACGAGGAATTTGGTGATTTTTCTTGACGAGAGAAGTCTCAGCGACTATCATTTTTGAACACTGATAGCACTTAAAACGACGCTTTCTAAGGAGAATTCTAGTAGCCATACCAGTTGTTTCAAGGTAAGGAATCTTAGATGGTTTTTGAAAATCATATTTCTTCATTTGACTTCCACATTCAGGACAAGATGGGGCCTCATAATCCAGTTTGGCGATGATTTCCTTGTGGGTATCTCTATTAACAACATCCATAATTTGGACATTAGGGTCTTTGATATCGAGTAGTTTTGTGATAAAATGTAATTGTTCCATATTTTCTACAACAAAATAGGCTCCATAAGATCTATAGGGGATTTACCCACTACAAATATTATAGAGCCCCGATTTCTATCACATGCAGATTTTTTACATCAAAACTAAGATTTTTCTTAGTTTTTTCTTGTTTTTGTTGATTTTTTCACAATGTTTCTATAAAATAGAAGAATAGAAAGGTTGTGATTTTGTGAAAGATAAACAGTCTGCTATTCCAAAAGCAACAGCGAAAAGACTCTCTCTCTACTATCGAATTTTTAAGAGATTTCATGCAGAAAAGATTGAACGTGCCAACTCTAAGCAAATTGCAGAGGCTATCGGTATTGATTCCGCGACCGTACGTCGTGATTTTTCCTATTTTGGTGAACTAGGTCGTCGTGGTTTTGGCTATGATGTCAAAAAACTGATGACATTTTTTGCCGATTTACTCAATGATAACTCTATTACCAATGTCATGCTGGTAGGTATTGGAAATATGGGCCATGCCCTTCTCCACTACCGCTTCCACGAGCGTAACAAGATGAAGATTATCATGGCCTTTGATCTAGATGACCATCCTGAAGTCGGTACCCAAACTCCTGATGGGATTCCCATTTACGGAATTTCTCAAATCAAGGATAAAATCAAGGATGCTGATGTGAAGACTGCTATCTTGACTGTTCCCAGCGTCAAGTCGCAAGAGGTTGCCAATCTCTTGGTGGATGCTGGCGTGAAAGGAATCCTCAGTTTTTCACCAGTCCATCTGCATTTACCAAAAGACGTGGTCGTTCAATATGTCGATTTGACAAGTGAACTCCAAACTCTCCTCTACTTCATGCGAAAAGAGGATTAGAAAGCGAAAATCATTTTATGAAAAAACCAGTTATTGGGATTACAGGAAACGAAAAAACTCATCCAGATGATGACATCATGATGAGCTACGTAGCAAAAGGCTTTGTTGAAGGCGTTAAAGACGCTGGAGGGATTCCCATCATCCTACCGATTGGTGATCAAGAAATGGCTAGCCACTATATCAGTATGATTGACAAGCTCATCTTGACAGGTGGGCAAAATGTTGATCCAAAATTCTATGGTGAACCAAAAACCATTGATAGCGATGACTACCACCTTCAAAGAGATATCTTCGAACTGGCCCTCATCAAGGAAGCTATTAAACAGAAAAAGCCAATTTTTTCTGTCTGCCGTGGAACACAACTCTTTAACGTTGCCATGGGTGGAACTTTGTACCAAGATATCGAAGATCACTGGCAGGATTGTTCCGCCGAGTACACAACCCAACGCTTGGTGACAGAACCTGATACTGTTCTTCGAGAAATCTATGGAGAAATCTCCCATATCAACTCCTTCCACCATCAGAGCATCAAAGATTTAGCACCAAATTTAAAGATTGCGGCTCATGATCCTAAAGATGGTATCATTGAAGCTGTCATTAGTACGGATGATGTTGCCTTTCTCGGTGTCCAATGGCACCCAGAATTTCTTTTTGAAAATCGTCCCAAAGATAAAAACCTCTTTGATTATGTCGTTAATGAACTTTAGATTAAATCCGTCTTTTCACGATAACTAAAGTAATTAGAATGAGAGACAATCAAATGGTCCAAGAGGACAATCCCCATCAGGTCACAGGCTTCTTTTACAAGTTTAGTGACATGATCATCATTTCGACTAGGCGCTACTGCTCCTGAAGGATGATTGTGAACCAAGATGAGAGAGGTCGCCATATGCTTGATAGCATAGTGAAGAATCTCACGTGGTTCAGCAATACTACGAGTAGCTGAGCCGATAAAAATGGTCTGTTGATGGATGATTTGATTTTGAGTATTGAGATAGAGCGCCACCAGGTGCTCTTGTTTTTTATGTCCCAACTCCTGCTGCATCTTCTTGGCCAACTTTTGACTGCTGAGAATACTTTCCATCTCAATAGTTTCATGTTTGTGAATACGATGCCCCAGTTCAATCATTGCTTGTAATTCTATAGCCTTAACACGCCCGATACCAGACAGACTCTGCAATTCCTGCAGGGTCATTTTTTTCAAATCCGTTAGGCTTGAAAGATTGCTCAAGACTTTCTGGGCAATTTCAAAAACGCTAGCCTGACGTGTTCCAGTCCTAAGTAAAATAGCTAGCAACTCTTGATTACTGAGCGCTTCCACTCCTTCTTTTGCCAGCCTTTCTCTTGGTAATAGTGAATCTTCTTGGAATGAAATACTATACATAAAAATCCTCCTCACTTTATTATTCGTGAGAAGGATGGAAAATTAGATTTTTTTCTCAATTGGGGCTACACTGGCTAAAAGTTTTTTCAAACCTACTTCTGGGAAATTGATTTTTAATTCCTGCGTAGCACCGCTACCTGAAACTTCCAGAACAGTTCCCTCTCCCCACTTCTTGTGGAGGGCAATGTCACCAATAGACCAATTTGCTTCACTAGACGCTGATTTTACGCCAGCTGTAAATTGACCAAATGGGAGACCGCTTGACTGGATAGATTTTGGGGCAGCACTACGTTTACGGTCTTGAAGAGCTTGAGCCAGACTCATACCTTGGCCAAAGGCAAGGCCACCACCGCTATAAGATGCTTTAAAACTTGTATTCGTAGGACGAGCTAATCCTTGATACTCAAGTAAGTCTGAACTGATTTCGTTAATAAAACGAGTTGGACGGTTGTAGTTGGTACGACCAAAAAGCAGGCGTGAGTTGGCATTGGTCAGATAGAGAATTTTCTCTGCACGCGTAATTCCTACATAGGCCAGACGGCGTTCTTCTTCCAATTCATCTTGATCCTCAGCTGCACGACTAAGCGGGAAGACATTTTCTTCCATCCCAATCAAAAAGACAACTGGAAACTCGAGACCTTTGGCAGCATGCAGGGTCATCAGGGTCACTTCTGATGTCTCCTGACTACCTGAATCTGTGTCGGCAATCAAGGCCAAGTCATTTAAGAAACGACTCAGTTTGTCCAGACCAGTTTCTTCTTCTGCCACATCAGAGGTGTCATCAAAGTTTTTCGTCACAGAAAGGAACTCTTCGATATTTTCAACCCGAGCCTTGCTTTCTAGAGTCGCTTGGGCATTGAGAATATCGACGTAACCTGTTTTTTCAAGGGCATCCTCAACCAACTCTGTAATAGTTAATTGATCTAGTTGCTCTCGTAAATCTAGAATCATATTGGCAAAATCCCAGATAGACTGGGCTGCTTTACCCTTGATACCAGATAACATGATATTTGCTGAAGCATCCAGCATAGACATGTCTTGCATATTAGCAAAGTCACGAATTTTCTCAACAGTACCTGGGCCAATTCCTCGTTTCGGTTCGTTGATAATACGTTCAAAACTGATATTGTCACTCAAATTGGCAATAAGATTGAGGTAAGCGATAATATCTCTGATTTCCTTACGGCTGTAGAACTTGGTTCCGCCAACCATGGTATAAGGGATATTTGACTTGAGCAAGGCTTCCTCAATAGTACGGGACTGCGCATTAGTACGATAAAGAACTGCAAAATCCTTGTGAAGGAAGTTTTGACTGCGACCCAGTTCATCAATGGTTTTGGCCACAAATACAGCCTCATCTAGCTCATCATTGGCACGATAGTAAACAATTTGCTCTCCATCAGCATTTTGAGTCCAGAGATTCTTAGGACGGCGATTTTTATTGTTTTGAATGACCTCGTTGGCCGCTTGGAGAATGGTTTTAGTTGAACGGTAATTCTCCTCCAACAAAACAACCTTGGCTTGGGGATAATCCTTTTCAAAGTCCAAAATATTCTGCATATCAGCACCTCGCCAACCATAAATAGACTGGTCCGCGTCCCCAACCACACAGATGTTTTTAAAGCGCGAAGCCAAGAGTTTGACCAATTGGTACTGAGCGTGGTTGGTATCTTGGTACTCATCAACATGGATGTATTGAAACTTCTGCTGGTAGTAGGTCAAGACATCAGTATTTTGATCAAAGAGACGCAGGGTCAGCATAATCAAATCATCAAAGTCAACCGACTCAGACTGACGAAGCTCTTTTTGATAAGCCGTGTAACACTGGGCCACGATTTGCGTATACATATCACCAGCTTGGGCAGCATAGGCAACATCATCAATCAGGTCATTCTTAGCATTTGAAATTGTTCCTAAGATGCTTCGTTCATTCCATTTTTTAGGATCCAAGTTTAACTGCTTGAGAATGCGTTTCATGAGAGTTCGCTGTTCACCAGGATCCACAATAGTAAAATTACGGTTGTAGCCAATATGGTCCGCATCCCGACGCAAAATACGAACACACATGGAGTGGAAGGTCGCAATCAGACAGTCCTGAGTGGATGGATTGAGGCTATAAGCACGCTCCTTCATCTCACGCGCAGCCTTGTTAGTAAAGGTAATGGCCAAGATATTCCAAGGATTGACCATCTTTTCATCAATCAAATAAGCGATACGGTGGGTCAAAACACGAGTCTTTCCAGAACCAGCCCCTGCCATGATTAACAAGGGACCTTCTGTCGTTTGCACCGCCTCAGCCTGACGGTCATTCATTCCATTTAATAATGCGTTCATCTTCTCTTCCTTACTCTTGAAGTCAATATTTCTATTATATCAGAATTCAGGGAAAATATCTTTACCTAGACTGGTTGCGTGTAGAAGGCAACTTCTTATATCTAAATAAAAAATGAGCTTGGATAGTATTTCCAAACTCATTTAAAGTCAATTGCAATATACTAGAACAAGCCTAATACTGTTCCATCGCTTTCAACATCCATGTTGAGAGCAGCTGGTCGTTTTGGAAGTCCTGGCATGGTCATGACATCACCAGTTAAGGCAACGATAAAGCCTGCACCTAATTTTGGCACCAATTCACGAATGGTAATTTCAAAGTTTTCTGGTGCTCCAAGTGCATTTGGATTGTCAGAGAAACTGTACTGAGTTTTAGCCATACAGATTGGCAATTTGTCCCATCCGTTTTGAACGATTTGAGCGATTTGTGTTTGAGCTTTCTTCTCAAAGTTCACTTTGCTACCGCGATAGATCTCAGTAACAATCTTTTCAATCTTTTCTTGAACAGAAAGTTCATTGTCATAAAGACGAGTGTAGTTGGCTGGGTTTTCAGCGATTGTCTTGACAAGTGTTTCAGCAAGAGCTACACCACCTTCTGCACCATCAGCCCAGACACTAGCCAACTCCACTGGTACATCGATTGAGGAACAGAGTTCTTTCAAGGCTGCGATTTCAGCTTCTGTATCAGAAACAAATTCGTTGATAGCAACAACTGCTGGAATACCGAACTTACGAATATTTTCAACGTGGCGTTTCAAGTTAGCAAAACCTGCGCGAACAGCCTCAACATTTTCCTCTGTAAGAGCGTCCTTAGCTACACCACCATTCATCTTAAGGGCACGAAGAGTTGCGACAATAACTACTGCATCTGGAGATGTAGGCAAGTTTGGTGTCTTAATATCGAGGAATTTCTCAGCTCCAAGGTCCGCACCAAAACCAGCTTCAGTAACTGTGTAATCAGCCAAGTGAAGGGCTGTGGTCGTTGCCAAAACAGAGTTACATCCATGAGCGATATTGGCAAATGGACCACCATGTACAAAGGCAGGTGTACCGTAAATTGTCTGAACCAAGTTTGGCTTAATAGCATCCTTCAAAATCAAAGCCAAAGCACCTTCTACCTGCAAATCACCTACAGAAACTGGTGTACGGTCATAGCGATATCCGATAACAATGTTAGCCAAACGGCGTTTCAAATCCTCAATATCAGTCGCCAAGCAAAGAATGGCCATGATTTCTGAAGCAACTGTAATATCAAAACCATCCTCTCGTGGAATACCGTTTAGAGGACCACCAAGTCCAACGGTTACATGACGAAGGGCGCGATCGTTCAAGTCCACTACACGTTTCCAGAGAATACGACGTTGGTCAATTCCTAGCTCATTTCCTTGGTGCAAGTGATTGTCAATCAAGGCTGAAAGAGCATTGTTAGCAGTTGTAATGGCATGCATATCCCCAGTAAAGTGGAGGTTGATGTCTTCCATTGGCAGGACTTGGGCGTAACCACCACCAGCAGCACCCCCCTTAATCCCCATAACTGGACCAAGAGATGGTTCGCGGATAGCAATCATGGTTTTCTTACCAATCTTGTTCAAGGCATCTGCAAGACCAATGGTAATGGTTGATTTTCCTTCACCTGCAGGTGTTGGGTTGATAGCAGTAACCAAAATCAATTTCCCGACTGGATTGCTCTCAACTGCACGAATTTTATCAAAGCTAAGCTTAGCCTTATACTTTCCGTACAACTCCAAATCGTCGTAAGAAATACCAAGTTTCTCTACAACATCAACAATTGGCTTCAACTCAATACTCTGTGCGATTTCAATATCTGTTTTCATTCAAAACTCCTCTAACCTCTTATATGATAATTCATTATAACACAAAACAAGATTTTTAACATCCTAAAACTCTCTAAACGTTCGTAAATATCTCTATTTTTAAGGTTTTTAGAGCCCTTTCTTAAATTTTATATGGCTTTATAGTTTGAAACTATAGTAAATCTTCGTTTTTACCAAAAATTTATCACTTTTATTTTACTTACCGTTTATTTTTGTGTACAATAGTGCTATGAAAATTTTAGTTACATCGGGCGGTACCAGTGAGGCTATCGATAGCGTCCGCTCTATCACTAACCATTCTACAGGTCGCTTGGGGAAAATCATCACTGAAACCCTGCTTGCTGCAGGACATGAAGTTTGTTTGATAACGACAAAACGAGCTCTGAAGCCAGAAGCCCATCCCAACCTAAGCATTCGAGAAATTAACAATACCAAGGACCTTCTACTGGAAATTCAAGAACGTGTTCAGGATTATCAGGTCTTGGTCCACTCAATGGCGGTGTCCGACTACACTCCTGTCTATATGACAGGGGTTGAGGAAGTTCAATCTAGTTCCAATCTAGAAGAATTTTTAAGCAAGCAAAATCATCAAGCTAAGATTTCTTCAACTGACGAGGTTCAGGTTTTATTCCTGAAAAAAACACCAAAAATCATCTCTTTAGTCAAGGAGTGGAATCCAGCTATTCATCTGATTGGCTTTAAGCTACTGGTTGATGTTAACGAAGATCATCTGGTTGACATTGCTAGAAAAAGTCTTATCAAGAACCAAGCAGACTTGATTATCGCAAATGACCTGACTCAAATTTCAGCAAACCAGCATCGTGCAATCTTTGTTGAGAAGGATTATCTTCAAACGGTTAACACTAAAGAAGAAATTGCAAAACTCCTCCTTGAAAAAATTCAAAACTATCATTCTTAGAAAGGAAAACTATGGCAAACATTCTCTTGGCTGTAACGGGCTCAATCGCCTCTTACAAGTCGGCAGATTTAGTTAGTTCGCTTAAAAAACAAGGTCATCAAGTCACTGTTTTAATGACTCAGGCTGCTACAGAGTTTATCCAATCTTTGACACTACAGGTACTCTCACAGAATCCTGTCCACTTGGATGTCATGAAGGAACCCTATCCTGATCAAGTCAATCATATCGAACTTGGAAAAGAAACTGATCTATTCATCGTGGCCCCTGCAACAGCTAACACTATTGCAAAACTAGCCCACGGCTTTGCGGACAACATGGTGACCAGTACGGCTCTAGCCTTGCCCAGTCATATTCCTAAACTAATAGCTCCTGCTATGAATACAAAAATGTATGACCATCCGGCAACTCAGGCTAATCTGAAAACATTAGAAAGCTACGGCTATCAGCTGATTGCTCCTAAGGAATCCCTACTAGCTTGCGGAGACCACGGAAGAGGAGCTTTAGCCGACCTCACAATTATTTTAGAAAGAATAAAGGAAACTATCGATGAAAAAACGCTCTAATATTGCACCTATTGCTATCTTTTTTGCAACCATGCTCGTGATACACTTTCTGAGCTCACTTATCTTTAACCTTTTTCCATTTCCAATCAAGCCGACTATCGTTCATATTCCTGTCATTATTGCCAGCATTATTTACGGTCCACGCGTTGGAGTTACACTTGGATTTTTGATGGGGCTACTTAGCTTAACTGTTAACACGATTACAATTCTACCGACAAGTTACCTCTTCTCCCCATTTGTACCAAACGGAAACATCTACTCAGCTATCATTGCCATCGTCCCACGTATTTTGATTGGTTTGACTCCGTATCTAGTTTATAAACTGATGAAAAATAAAACTGGTCTGATTCTAGCTGGTGCCCTTGGTTCACTTACCAACACAGTCTTTGTACTTGGTGGAATTTTCTACCTTTTTGGAAATGTCTTTGATGGTAATATCCAAAAACTCCTAGCAACTGTTATCTCAACAAATTCGATTGCCGAATTAGTCATTTCCGCAGTTCTAACCCTAGCCATTGTTCCAAGACTACAAACCTTGAAGAAATAAAAATAATCTCCGCTTTCAAGCTTGAAGGTGGAGATTTTGTTTGAAGTAGTTTCTTTATAGTGAACTTTTTACTAAAAAACGACCTATAAACCTAAGTAAATCCTTGCTTTATTGTCTTGTTTATTGTACTATACTAGTGTATATACAGACAAAAAGGAGATTCTTATGAATACACGGAAAAAGACACAATTTATGACAATGACTGCCCTCTTAACGGCTATTGCAATTTTGATTCCAATTGTTATGCCTTTCAAGATTGTCATTCCACCTGCCTCCTATACTTTAGGAAGCCACATCGCTATTTTTATTGCCATGTTCTTGTCGCCCTTGATGGCTGTTTTTGTCATCCTAGCCTCTAGTTTTGGATTTTTGATGGCTGGCTATCCCATGGTTATCGTTTTTCGAGCTTTTTCCCATATCTTTTTTGGGACTTTGGGGGCTCTTTACCTACAAAAATTCCCCGATACCCTAGATAAACCAAAAGCTTCCTGGATTTTCAACTTTGTGTTAGCGCTTGTCCATGCCCTTGCTGAAGTATTGGCCTGTGTCGTTTTTTACGCAACTTCCGGTACCAATGTAGAAAATATGTTTTATGTTCTCTTTGTACTAGTTGGATTTGGCACAATTATTCATAGTATGGTAGACTATACATTAGCACTAGCTGTCTATAAAGTGCTTCGCAAACGCCGTTAAAAGGACGAACTATGACAAAAGATCGCAAACAAGCCCTGCTCCAACTCTTGAAAGAAGCTCCTAAAGCCCTCAATGGCCAAAGTTTGGCGGAACATTTTCATGTTACACGCCAGGTCATTGTACAGGACATTGCAATTTTAAGAGCCGATGGCGCTCCTATCCTATCCACCAATCGTGGCTACGTCTATAAGCAAATTGAAACCAATCCTTATGTTCACAAACTTTTCAAAGTGAAACATGAAGTTGAAGAAATCGGTCAGGAACTCCTTGCTATCGTTGATAATGGTGGACGTGTTCAAAACACTCTGATTGACCATCCCGTCTATGGAGAAATTGAAACCTTGCTGAAACTGTCTTGCCGCCGAGACGTGCAACATTTTCTAGAACAAGTCGAGCATTCTGACTTTAGACCTCTGTCTGAATTGACAGATGGCATCCATTACCACCTAGTCGAAGCCGAAACACAACAAGACCTCCACTATATTGAGGAGGCCTTGGATCAGCTCGGTTATTTAGTAAAAGACTAGAAAATTTTCTTTTCCCAATCGTCTTCTGTACGGCGAGGGTAGAAAAATTCAGATTTGTCCGGAGCTTCCATCATCTCCATCAAGGGTAGCATATCATAGGCCAGATCCAAGTTTGGAATCTGGTCTTTTTGCACCCAAGAAACTTCTCCTTCATCTGAAGAGCGAAGGCTACCAGAGAACTCAGTCGCCTTATAACAAACGACAATATAGCGCCCACCTGTATCCAGAGGCCAATTTTTAATACCGACAAGTTGAGGATTTTGGATAGTCAACCCTGTTTCTTCATATATTTCACGAATGACAGACTCTGCGAAAGCTTCGCCATTTTCTACATGACCTCCAGGAAAGGCATAACCAGACCAGCGATTGGTTTCAGGAGAGCGATACTGCATCACCACGCGCTGAGTTTCGAGGTCTTCAATCAGACAAATGTTTGTTAAAATCGTTAATTGGGAACGGGACATAAATTTACTCGCTTTCTAATTTGTTATATGACTTTTTCGAACTTAATATCAGATTTCATGATAAAGGGATTGAACAACTCGTGATGTTCATAGGTATTAGGGACTATAAAACCTCAAACAATCATGATTTCTTTACCTTGTATATGATAGACTATATTGATGGAAATGGCTGGATCTGGAATTATTGACAAAATAAAGAATGTCATAAACCAAACATACAATGCCACTAATCAAGTAAATAATTGAAAAATAAGGTGAAACAATTGAAAATCCCTTGTTCTATAAAAGATTCTCCAGAGATGGATTAAGAAGGTCAAACAAAGAATGAAAAAACCTACTATTCCACAAAACTGTAATAAAGGATAGACCAAAAATTAATAACACCAGATGAAAAATCACAAAAGCTAGCAAGACCAGATAGGGGGGTGTAAATGAAAATAACTTAGTTAGATTTTCTTTTATCATGATTTTTCCTATTTTTGTCATTATATTTCAAAATCACTATCAATATCACTGGAATGAAGAAAAAGATCAGATAGGTGGCAATCGGAAGCCAGATGTAGCGATCATCTAAAGATAATAGGGAAGGAATTTTTTCAACATTTCTCCCTTTGATCCCAACAATTAAGTGGAGGAGGAAAATAGGTCCGTTTATGTATAAAAAGGGTTGTAAAAATCCTTGTACTGAAGTCTTTTTGCTAAAACCATCTCTAAAAACACCTTGATAGATTGTGTTCACCAAAAAGACAAAATTGATAATAATTGGGAAGACATAGGACAGTTCTTGATATGCTTTTGGGATAAGTGTCATCCCAAAAAACACATACATGATTCCAAAAATAGAAAATAATATTATGCCACCATCTATTAAAGATGCAAGCCTTGAATGCCTTTCAAACCAAAATTTGACATCATCTAACAAAGAAGACTTTTTGTTGATCTTCTGATTACTTTTTCTCTTTTTACTGTTCTGCCGTTTTACCCTCTTTTGTATCTTACTCTCTCGTTTCATTTAATCCTCCTTCTTCTCTTTCCTATGTTTTTAACCAAAAGAAAAATGCCTAGCCCTAAGAAAAAGACTTGCTGTAAGAAACCAGATATAAGCTAAATCAAGAGAAAACAAAGGCGAAAAGATGACTCTTCCTCTCTTTCTCACACCAATCAGTCGAAAAATGAAGCTAAAGATATTGATGTAAATAAAGGGTTCACAGAATTTTTTAAGGGTCTTTTCTTTTTCTGTTTTCACTGATAAAAAGAGAGCATATAGACTATAACCCAAGATAAAAAGATTCAATTGCAAGGTAAATAAGAGCTCTCTATACCGAAAAACAGATGAAATTCTTTTATTCTGTGATGTTGTAAATTCTATAAGTAGGAACAAGATGATATAAAAGATAATATCAAGCATCAATTTGACAAATCGATGCTCTTGTAACCAAAAACAGACAGAATCTACCCCTGTTGACTTCTTATAGTTCGTCTCTTTTACTTTCATAATAACTTCTCACTATTTAAAAATATATGCTAAGACGTAATCATTTGTTGATTGTGCAAGCTGAAAACAACTCCACTTTTTAGAATAGGTGTTCTAAGTTCAAAGTCAAATTTTAACATTTAAAATTTTCCAATTCTGTTCTTTTCGTAACTTATTAGTTTATGATTCTGAATCTTTAAAGAAACACTACTACCTGAACGATATCCTTTAGCACCATAGTAGTAAGAAACCTCATAAAAGGCATCTGGCAACTTAGCATTATCTATCCCATTTGAAATAAATTCTGTCAGTCCACCTTCACTACCAAAATAATCTTTCTCACCCTCTTCTAAAACCGTGTCTTTATATGTAACACTTCCTTTAATAATTCCATTTTCCAGAAATTCATCAATAGGGAGATCATATAAACCTTGAAAAGGTTTCCCCTCCTTACGATTCTTATCTATGAGATCATAATATTCTGTAATATTCTCTGCTCTCTCATCGACACTCCAGTAGCTATTTACGAATTCCAAATTGGGATTTTCATATTGCTTGAAAAAACTCTCTACTTTTTCTTTGTTAGAAACACTTACAGGATTCTGGTTAAGTAGCTGATCTGCTATATGTGAAAATTGATTTAACATCGTTTTGATAGTTCCATCGTAGGCTAGTTCTTCACTCGTCCGTTTAGAGTTTCCTGGAGATTTAGGAAAATAAATTAAACTGTCACTTACAGTGATTTTCCTACCATTAACCTCTTCAGTGTAATCGTATTCAATTTCATAATCTTCAGAAGGCCATCTATGTCTGGAAAACTTCGTCACCTTCACTTCACCTTTAAAGCCATATAAATTCAGTGTTCTGCTTGCTGCCACCTCAATATCCTTTTGATTTGGTCCAGAAAAAGTATTATGAAAGTTAACTACTAAAATCACTACAAAACTTAGAAAACAGGCTGAAATGATAATTCCTATAAAAGTGAAATTCAAAATCAAGGCTCTTTTCATTACTTTTTCCTCCTAGTTGAAATATTTGAAATTATTCTACCTACCCCAACGCCTTGACATCCAACATCATATCNCGAATCTGAGCTGCCAGTTCAAAGTCAAGCACTTCGACGGCTTCTTGCATTTGTTTTTCTAGTTTCTTGACAAGTTCCTTACGTTCTTGTTTGTTGAGGCTATTGATATCGACTTCCTTGTCCTCTTCCTTAGCAACTGCCTTAGTTACAGAGATCAGGTCACGGATTTCTTTCTTAATGGTTTGTGGAACGATACCATGTTCTTCATTATAGGCCATCTGGATTTTCCGACGGCGAGCAGTTTCATCGATAGCACGTTGCATAGACTGAGTCATCGTGTCCGCGTACATGATGACATGACCTTCACTGTTACGGGCAGCACGTCCAATAGTCTGGATTAGGCCACGCTCGTTTCGAAGGAATCCTTCCTTGTCAGCATCAAGAATAGCTACGAGGCTAACTTCAGGAACGTCAATCCCTTCACGGAGGAGATTGATTCCGACCAAGACGTCAAAGACTCCTAAACGCAAGTCGCGGATAATCTCTGTCCGCTCCAAGGTCTTGATATCCGAGTGCATATACTTGACCTTGATGCCCATTTCCTTGAAGTAGTCGGTCAAGTCTTCTGCCATCTTCTTGGTTAAGGTTGTGATAAAGGTACGCTCGTTCTTTTCAACACGGGCATTAATTTCGCCTAGGAGATCATCAATCTGTCCCATAGTCGGACGAACTTCCACCTCAGGATCCAAAAGCCCTGTCGGACGAATGATTTGCTCAATCACTGTCTCAGTCTGTTCATTTTCATAATCACCTGGTGTCGCTGAAACGTAAACAATCTGATGTACATGGCTTTCAAACTCCTCCCGACGGAGAGGACGATTATCCAGAGCTGATGGCAAACGGAAACCATAATTGACCAGCATTTCCTTACGAGAACGGTCTCCATTGTACATGCCCTTGATTTGCCCCATAGTCATGTGACTCTCGTCAATCATGATCAAGAAATCATCTGGGAAGAAATCAAGAAGCGTATAAGGAGGCTCACCCTCACTCCGTCCATCCATGTGGCGTGAATAGTTTTCAACCCCGTTGGTATAGCCCATCTCACGCAGCATTTCGATATCATACTCTGTCCGCTGTTTCAAACGTTGGGCTTCAAGCAATTTACCTTCCTTCTCAAAGATAGCTAGTTGCTCCTCCAACTCGGCTTGAATCTTTGCAATGGCAACTTCCATGTGGTCGTCATTGGTCACAAAGTGAGTCGCAGGGAAAATCGCCAAATGATCCACTTCTCCCAAGACCTGACCTGTCAAAGCTTCAACCTCACGAATACGGTCAATCTCATCCCCGAAAAACTCTACCCGAAAAGCGTGTTCATCACGAGATGCTGGGAAAATTTCCACTACATCCCCACGCACACGAAATCTTCCCCGTTGGAAATCAATATCATTTCGCTCAAACTGAATATCGACCAAGTCATTCAAGAGTTTATCACGAGAAATTTCAAGACCTGGACGGAGACTAACGACACTATCAGCGTATTCCTTGGGCGAACCCAAACCATAGATACAAGAGACTGAGGCCACGACAATAACATCATTGCGCTCCAAAAGGGCCGAAGTCGCTGAGTGGCGAAGTTTGTCAATCTCGTCATTGACAGAGCTGTCCTTTTCAATATAGGTATCACTAGAAGGTACATAGGCTTCTGGCTGGTAATAGTCATAGTAGGATACGAAGTACTCAACTGCATTTTCAGGGAAAAATTCCTTAAACTCCCCATAGAGCTGTCCTGCCAGAGTCTTATTGTGGGCAATAACCAGAGTTGGTTTATTGACTTTGGAAATGACCTGACTCATGGTATAGGTCTTCCCTGTTCCGGTCGCCCCCATCAGAATCTGAGCTTTTTCTCCACCCTCGATATTATCCACCAACTGCTCGATAGCTTGGGGTTGATCTCCTGATGGTTGATATTTTGATACTAGTTTAAATTGATTATCTGTAATGCGGTTAATCATAAGAATCCTCTCTCAATGTGCTATTCCTATTTTAGCATACTTGTAGCATTTTCACGAAGAAAAGGACGGACCGAAGTCACATCCTTTCATTTTCTTTCTTTAATTGATAAGCGAAATAAACAATCAGCAGTAGCAAGACCAGACTTGTCATGATAGATCCTTCTATCCCAAAAGATCCACCTGATAGCCAGCCTTGATCGCCTTGTGGTAAAAAGGTCATCAGAGACGTTCCTGATGGTTGACCACTAACTAAAATCCCAAATAAATTTCCCTGAGCAAAATTCCAGGCTCCATGAATACCTGCAACACCCCAAACTGTATCGGTTTTGAGGAGGTATAGTGACATGGCAACTCCGAATAAGAAGAGATTCACTAGAGATAGAGGTGTGAGACCCGAATTGCCCATATGAAGCAGGGTAAAGAATAGGCTAGATATAAGAACAGCAAGTTTTAGATTGGTTCTTGAGGCCAATTGAGGAAGGAGCCAAGCACGGGCCACCACTTCTTCTGTTGTCCCCTGTAAAATCCAAAAAGGGATAGTAAAGACTACAAAGACAAGCGAGTAAAGATTCAAGTGAATGGATTCCAAACGATATTGCCCCAAGGCTACTAAACCTAACAAGGTCAGAAGAAAAAGTGCCAAACCTAAGCCAAATCCTTTCAGAAGACTGCTGAGGAAATTTTCTCTATAAAATCCTAAAGTTCGAATAGGTCTTTTCTCAACTTTTCTAGTCCATCTGAACACAGTGTTGAGAATAAAACCAAAGGCCAGTAATCCTAAAATTAAATGAAAGTCACTTGTTTTATCCATCAAGCTCTGCTGCAAAGTCTGAAAGTAGGTTGCAAGATTTTGACCAATCTCTCCAAAATTCCTAGCAAGTCCAATGAGAGCTAACAAGCTAATACCATACAGAGTATAAGCCACAAACTCTCCTATGAAGACAAAAACAAAGGCTAACAAGGGGCTTGTGTAAATGTTTAAATTCATTTTTGAAGCTTGGAAGTTTTTAAATATTCTTTTGTTCTTCATATCCCCGTCCTCTTTTCTTCTATTATATACTATTATTATAGCACTGTATAGTAGCAATTCAAGAAAGAAAACGAAAAAACCAATGTTATATTTTCTGACACAAAACTATAAAAATTTGCCTTTTTTTACTTTTTCTGATATAATGGGAAAATATTCGGAAAAGGAGACTAAAAATGAAGAAAAAATTTCTAGCATTTTTGCTAATTTTATTCCCAATTTTCTCATTAGGTATTGTGAAAGCAGAGACGATTAAGATTGTTTCTGATACCGCCTATGCACCTTTTGAGTTTAAAGATTCAGATCAAACTTATAAAGGAATTGATGTTGACATTATCAACAAAGTCGCTGAAATTAAAGGATGGAATATTCAGATGTCCTATCCTGGATTTGATGCAGCGGTCAATGCGGTTCAAGCTGGTCAAGCTGACGCTATCATGGCAGGGATGACAAAGACTAAAGAACGTGAAAAAGTCTTTACCATGTCTGATACTTACTATGATACAAAAGTTGTCATTGCAACTACAAAGGCACACAAGATTAGCAAGTACGACCAATTGTCTGGTAAAACTGTTGGTGTTAAAAACGGAACAGCCGCTCAACGTTTCCTAGAAACGATTAAAGATAAATACGGCTTTACTATTAAAACATTTGACACTGGTGATTTGATGAACAACAGCTTAAGTGCTGGTGCCATCGATGCTATGATGGATGACAAACCTGTTATCGAATATGCCATCAACCAAGGCCAAGACCTCCATATTGAAATGGATGGGGAAGCTGTAGGTAGCTTTGCTTTCGGTGTTAAAAAAGGAAGCAAATACGAGCACCTGGTGACTGAATTTAACCAAGCCTTAGCTGAAATGAAAAAAGATGGTAGTCTTGATAAAATCATCAAGAAATGGACTGCTTCATCATCTTCAGCAGTGCCAACTACAACTACTCTAGCGGGCTTAAAAGCTATTCCTGTTAAGGCTAAATACATCATTGCCAGCGATTCTTCTTTTGCACCTTTTGTTTTCCAAAATTCAAGCAACCAATACACTGGTATTGATATGGAATTGATTAAGGCAATCGCTAAAGACCAAGGTTTTGAAATTGAAATCATCAACCCTGGTTTCGATGCCGCTATTAACGCTGTCCAAGCTGGTCAAGCAGATGGTATCATTGCTGGTATGTCTGTCACAGATGCTCGTAAGGCAACTTTTGACTTCTCAGAATCATACTACACTGCTAATACTATCCTTGGTGTCAAAGAATCAAGTACCATTGCTTCTTATGAAGATTTGAAAGGAAAGACAGTCGGTGTTAAAAACGGAACTGCTTCTCAAACCTTCCTAACAGAAAATCAAAGCAAATACGGTTATCAAATTAAAACCTTCGCTGATGGTTCATCAATGTATGACAGTTTAAACACTGGTGCCATTGACGCCGTTATGGATGATGAACCTGTTCTCAAATATTCTATCAGCCAAGGTCAAAAATTGAAAACTCCAATCGCTGGAACTCCAATCGGTGAAACAGCCTTTGCCGTTAAAAAAGGAACAAATCCAGAATTGATTGAAATGTTCAATAACGGACTTGCTAACCTTAAAGCAAACGGTGAATTCCAAAAGATTCTTGATAAATACCTAGCTAGCGAATCTTCAACTACATCAACAAGCACTGTTGACGAAACAACTATCTGGGGCTTGCTCCAAAACAACTACAAACAACTCCTTAGCGGTCTTGGTATCACTCTTGCTCTAGCTCTTATCTCATTTGCTATTGCCATTGTCATCGGGATTATCTTCGGTATGTTTAGCGTTAGCCCATACAAATCTCTTCGTGTGATCTCTGAGATTTTCGTTGACGTTATCCGTGGTATTCCATTGATGATTCTTGCAGCTTTCATCTTCTGGGGAATTCCAAACTTCATCGAGTCTATTACAGGTCAACAAAGTCCAATTAACGACTTTGTAGCTGGTACTATTGCCCTATCGCTCAATGCAGCTGCTTATATCGCTGAGATCGTTCGTGGTGGTATTCAGGCCGTTCCAGTTGGTCAAATGGAAGCCAGCCGAAGCTTGGGTATCTCTTATGGAAAAACCATGCGTAAGATTATCTTGCCACAAGCAACTAAATTGATGTTGCCAAACTTTGTTAACCAATTCGTTATCGCTCTTAAAGATACAACTATCGTATCTGCTATCGGTTTGGTTGAACTCTTCCAAACTGGTAAGATTATCATTGCCCGTAACTACCAAAGTTTCAAGATGTATGCAATCCTTGCTATCTTCTATCTTGTAATTATCACACTTTTGACTAAACTAGCGAAACGCTTAGAAAAGAGGATTCGTTAATGGCAAAATTAAAAATTGATGTAAATGATTTACACAAAAGCTACGGAAAAAATGAGGTTTTAAAAGGAATTACGACTAAGTTCTATGAAGGAGATGTAGTTTGTATCATCGGTCCTTCAGGTTCTGGTAAATCGACCTTCCTTCGTAGCCTTAATCTTTTAGAAGAAGTTACTAGCGGTCACATCACTGTGAACGGTTATGACTTAACTGAAAAAACAACCAACGTTGACCATGTCCGTGAAAATATCGGAATGGTTTTCCAACACTTCAACCTCTTCCCACATATGTCTGTTTTGGACAACATCACTTTTGCTCCTATTGAGCACAAGTTGATGACTAAGGAAGAAGCTGAGAAATTGGGAATGGAGTTGCTTGAAAAGGTTGGACTAGCAGATAAAGCTAATGCCAACCCAGATAGCCTATCCGGTGGTCAAAAACAACGTGTGGCCATCGCTCGTGGACTAGCAATGAATCCAGACATCATGCTCTTTGATGAACCAACTTCAGCCCTTGACCCTGAGATGGTCGGAGACGTACTAAACGTTATGAAAGACTTGGCTAAACAAGGCATGACCATGATTATCGTAACCCATGAGATGGGATTTGCTCGTCAGGTTGCCGACCGCGTTATCTTTACTGCAGATGGTGAATTCCTTGAAGACGGAACACCTGACCAAATCTTTGATAACCCACAGCACCCACGTCTGAAAGATTTCTTGGACAAGGTCTTAAACGTCTAAACTCAAACTGTAAGGATTTCCTTGCAGTTTTTTTCTATCTCGTATTGGATTTTTTGATTTTTCGGAAAATTATGTTAGAATTAAGTTTATGAAATGAGATTTCCTCATACCTAGTAAGACTAGGAATAAAAATAGAAATTAGGTAGCTAGATGTCATCTAAGGTTATTGTTACAATTTTCGGTGCGAGTGGAGACCTGGCTAAACGCAAGCTCTACCCTTCCCTTTTTAGACTCTATAAATCCGGCAATCTTTCCGAGCACTTTGCCGTTATTGGAACTGCCCGTCGTCCTTGGAGCAAGGAATATTTTGAATCTGTTGTAGTCGAATCTATCCTTGATTTGGCAGATAGTACCGAACAAGCTCAGGAGTTCGCTAGCCACTTCTACTATCAAAGTCATGATGTCAATGATACGGAACACTACATTGCTTTACGTCAATTGCAGGCTGAACTAAATGACAAGTACCAAGCTGAACACAACAAGCTCTTCTTCTTGTCTATGGCACCTCAGTTCTTTGGAACTATTGCTAAACACCTTAAGTCTGAAAACATTGTAGATGGAAAAGGTTTTGAACGTTTAATCGTTGAGAAGCCATTTGGTACAGATTACGCAACTGCAAGCAAGTTAAATGACGAACTCCTAGCGACATTTGACGAAGAACAAATTTTCCGTATTGACCATTATCTTGGTAAGGAAATGATCCAAAGTATCTTTGCAGTTCGCTTTGCAAACTTGATTTTTGAAAACGTTTGGAACAAGGACTTTATCGACAATGTTCAAATTACCTTTGCAGAGCGCTTGGGTGTAGAAGAACGTGGTGGCTACTATGACCAATCTGGTGCCCTCCGTGACATGGTACAGAACCACACTCTACAACTCCTTTCCCTCCTTGCTATGGACAAGCCAGCAAGCTTCACAAAAGACGAGATCCGTGCTGAAAAGATTAAGGTCTTTAAAAACCTCTATCATCCAACTGATGAAGAACTTAAAGAACACTTTATCCGTGGGCAATACCGCTCTGGTAAGATTGATGGCATGAAATACATCTCTTATCGTAGCGAGCCAAATGTAAATCCAGAATCAACAACTGAAACATTTGCTTCTGGTGCCTTCTTTGTGGACAGCGATCGCTTCCGTGGTGTTCCTTTCTTCTTCCGTACTGGTAAACGTCTGACTGAAAAAGGAACTCATGTCAACATCGTCTTTAAACAAATGGATTCTATCTTTGGAGAATCACTTGCTCCAAATATTTTGACCATCTATATCCAACCAACAGAAGGCTTCTCTCTTAGCCTAAATGGGAAGCAAGTAGGAGAAGAATTTAACTTGGCTCCTAACTCACTTGATTACCGTACAGATGCGACCGCAACTGGTGCTTCTCCAGAACCATACGAAAAATTGATTTATGACGTCTTAAATAACAACTCAACTAACTTTAGCCACTGGGATGAAGTTGGTGCGTCATGGAAATTGATTGACCGTATCGAAGAACTCTGGGCTGAAAATGGTGCCCCACTTCATGACTATAAAGCTGGAAGCATGGGACCTCAAGCAAGCTTTGACTTACTTGAAAAATTCGGTGCCAAATGGACTTGGCAACCAGATATCACCTATCGTCAAGATGGTCGTTTAGAATAAAAAATTTCCTGCAAGTTTGTGTCTTGCAGGATTTTTGTTTCTGATTAGATTAAGCCTTCTAAGAGCCCCTTCATAAAGTTTTCTGAGTTAAACTCTCCAATATCATCGATTTTTTCACCGAAACCAATCAATTTTACAGGAATATTGAGTTCTTCACGGATAGCTAAAACAACACCACCTCGAGCAGTTCCGTCAATCTTAGTCAAGACAATTCCTGTCAAAGGAGTAATTTTTGAAAATTCTTTGGCCTGTACAAGAGCGTTTTGACCTGTTGATGCATCAAGTGCCAAGAAGGTTTCATGGGGTGCTTCTGGCACAACACGTTTGATGATACGACCAATCTTTTCCAACTCAGCCATGAGGTTGTCCTTGTTTTGCAAACGACCAGCAGTATCAATCATGAGAATATCAATTCCTTCTGCTACAGCTCGTTCCATACCATCAAAGACCACGCTGGCTGGATCAGCTTTTTCAGGTCCAGTCACAACTGGAACGTCCACACGACGGCCCCATTCAGCAAGCTGGGCTACTGCCCCTGCACGGAAGGTATCTGCTGCAACTAGCATGACCTTCTTACCTGCTTGTTTGTAGCGGTGGGCTAATTTTCCGATAGAAGTTGTTTTCCCAACACCATTGACCCCGACAAAGAGCATGACTGTCAAGCCATCTTGGAAGTGAATGCTTTCATCGTAGTTGCCATCCTTTTCATAAAGCTCAACCAATTTCTCAATGATGACACGGCGAAGAACGTCAGGTTTCTTGGCGTTTTCAAGCTTGGCTTCGTAACGTAACTCCTCTGTTAAGTTAGAAGCGACTTGGACACCAACGTCACTCATGATCAGCAGTTCTTCTAGTTCCTCAAAGAATTCTTCGTCAACAGAGCGGAAGTTAGCAAAGAAGGCGTTCAAGCGAGCACCAAAGCCTGTACGAGTTTTCTTAAGACTACGATCATATTTTTCCTGAACGGTTTCTTCTGCTTGAGGAGTTTCTGGTTCAAGCACTTCAGAATTATTTTCTTCTACAGTCTCTAGGAGCTCAGTATTCTCTTCCTCTGCGACTTCTTCTTGTTGAACTTCTACAACTGACTCTGAATTATAATTTTCTTCAACTCTGTCTTGGATTTCCTCTTCTTCAAGCACAGCTTCTTCAGAACTTTCAACTTCTGCTTCTTCTTGAGAAACTTCCTCAGCTTCTGTTAAGGCAGGCTCAACATCTTCTGATAGATCAAGATTTTCCAGAGCTTCTTTTACAACTTCTTCGATTTTAGGTTCTTCTTTTTTTCCGAATAGACGGTCAAATAATCCCATATCTTAGTTCTCCTTTAGCACATATTCTTCGATAGCCCAGGCGACAGCCTCTTCATCATTGGTCATTGGCGTCACTACATTTGCGACTGCCTTGACTTCAGGAACAGCGTTTTGCATGGCAACACCGAGCCCTGCCCATTCAATCATAGAGAGGTCATTGGCCTCGTCACCACATGCCATGACTTGACTTTGGTTAATTCCAAGATGGCTGATCAGTTTTGCCAAACCTGTTGCTTTATGAACATTCTTTGGTGACCACTCTAGCAACATTTCACGTGACTTAAAGATTTCATATTGATCAAACAATTCTGGAGAAATCTCTTGAATGGCTGCATCCAAGGGTTCTTGAGCAAAGGCAGTCACGCATTTATTATAAGTCATTTGACTAGATAGGTCTTCAAAGTCAACTGGAACAAAAGTCAAAGCTGGATTGAATTTGGCATAAAGACTTTCTTGGTCAGATTGAATTTGATAAACAGTTCCTTCTGAGATGGCATCAAGAGGCAGTGATAATTTCTCTGTTTCCTCATACAAGCGTGCCACATCATCATATGAAAAGACTGTTTTATCAAGGATTTCACCTGTATTTTTCTGAACCAAACCACCATTAAAAGTAATGGTATACTCATCTTCGTGACCGTCAGTCCCTAGCTCATGGAGAAAGAAATCCATAGCTTTTAAGGGACGACCAGTTGTCAATACGACCTTGATACCACGATCACGCACAGCTTTCAAGGTTGCCTTGGTACGATCCGTCAGCCTTTTATCAGTAGTCAGCAAGGTCCCGTCCAAGTCCAATGCGATTAATTTTATATCTGCCATTATAAGCCCTCCATATAAGCTATAACCGACTGGTCCTTATGGTGACCAATCACAGTCTCTGCTAATTCTAAAATTTCTGGTCGTGCATTTTCAGGAGCTACAGGATGTCCCACAACCTGCATCATATGCAAGTCATTTAGATTGTCTCCAAAAGCCATAACCTGATCCATTGTGATGCTAAGTTTTTTAGCCAATTCAACAATGGCCACTCCCTTATCGACATAGTCCAGAACAATATCAATGGATTCAAAGCCAGTTGTCATGGCCTTAACACCAGGGACGTTTTCGTTTACCCAAGCCTCACCAGCTTCTAGCGTTTCTTCTGTGAAGTTGGTTGTAAATTTGAAAATGTCATCTGTAATATCTTCTAGACTCGCTACTTTTTGGATATTTTCATTATAGTGCTGACTCACTTTTAAATAGGTCTCATCAACCGTATCTAGAACATAAGCTCCCTTTTTTCCCGTCAAGAGCAGTTTATTGATATCTACATAAGGTGAAGTTTTCAGCCTTTCAAAAGTTGATAGATAAAAGTCACGAGACATAGTCGCTTCATACAAGTCCTGACCTTGATACTCTACTAAACTGCCATTTTCCGCGATGAAAATAATGTCATCACGAACATCAGCAAATAATTTTTCTAGAGACAGAAATCCGCGCCCTGAAGCTACCGCAAAGTAAATGCCTTTCTCCTTGTAGGAAGCCAAAAGAGACTTGAGGCGGTCCATATCAAAGCGTCCATTCTCATCTAGGAAGGTTCCGTCCATATCCGTTGCTACTAGTTTAATCATAAAATCTTTCTTACTCCGATTAGTAAATCTACCTTCTATTATACCATAGATAGCTAGAAAAAGGACGAGTCTATCAGCTTTCCCTATCTTTTATCCTTTCCTACTAGCTAGTACTGATTTCAACTTAAAAACGCTTAAAAAATTAAAATCGTGCAACTTTTTTCAGACAGTTTTAAAAGATTGATTTCATTACCTCTTTCCTTTATACTGGATAAAAAGGAGATTAGTATGTCAGAAACAAATCACGAAATTGATTCAAATTTTGCAGGTCGTTTAAATATCCTGCGTGCGGGTGTTCTTGGTGCCAACGATGGGATTATTTCCATTGCTGGTGTGGTTATCGGAGTTGCCAGTGCTACGAGCAATATCTGGATTATCTTTTTATCAGGATTTGCAGCTATTTTGGCCGGTGCCTTTTCAATGGCAGGTGGAGAATATGTGTCCGTTTCAACTCAAAAAGATACCGAGGAAGCGGCCGTTGCGCGTGAGCAAGTCTTGCTAGACCAAGATATGGAACTCGCCAAAAAGTCTCTCTATGCTGCCTATATTCAAAATGGTGAGTGTGAAACATCAGCCCAACTTCTCACCAACAAAGCCTTTTTAAATAATCCTCTCAAGGCTTTGGTAGAAGAAAAATATGGGATTGAGTATGAAGAATTTACTAATCCTTGGCACGCTGCCATTTCTAGCTTTATTTCTTTCTTCCTTGGTAGCTTACCACCAATGCTGTCAGTAACTATTTTCCCAAGTGAATACCGCATCCCTGCTACTGTCCTTATCGTCGGTGTGGCTCTTCTTCTCACTGGCTACACAAGTGCTAGACTTGGAAAAGCACCTACCAAAACAGCTATGATTCGGAACCTAGCTATTGGTCTCTTGACCATGGGAGTTACTTTCCTGCTCGGACAACTTTTCAGCATTTAATACTCTTCGAAAATCTCTTCAAACCACGTCAGCTTCGCCTTGCCGTATATATGTAACTGACTTCGTCAGTTCTATCTGCAACCTCAAAACAGTGTTTTGAGCTGACTTCGTCAGTCTTATCTACAACCTCAAAACTGTGTTTTGAGCAACCTGCGGCTAGCTTCCTAGTTTGCTTTTTGATTTTCATTGAGTATAAAATACAAGAAATACCTCGATTTTGAAGTCGAGGTATTCTTTTTTACATTTGCACAATCTTGCGATAGCTTCTTGAAGTAATCATGAAAATCAGCACATAGGCGATGAGGAAGACAGCGCAGATAGACAAGGTCACAGTCAACATCATAGTCGTATCTATTACACCAATTACTTTTAAAATCAGACTAAGCATATGGTAGGCAAATGCTAGATGTATGAAGGCAAAAAGCAAAGGAAGGAAGAAAACAGTTAAAACCTGTTTGTTGATGGTTTGCTTGATTTGCTTTTGATCCAAACCGACTTTCTGCAAGATAATAAAGCGTTCACGGTCTTCATAGCCTTCAGAAATTTGTTTGTAGTAGATGACCAGAACGGTTCCGATCATAAAGATAATGGATAGGAAAATACCGATAAAAAAGACACCACCAAAGAGGGCACTCATCTGAGAACGAGCATCTGCTAGATTGCTACCATAAACATAGCTATCTTCTGTGTTTAATTGAGCATTAAACTGATTGAGGTATTTTTCATACTCTTCAGCGACCTTGAGTTGTTCTTCTTCACTGATATTTACATTCATACCGCCGTAAAACTGATTATAGATAGCCGAATCTGGGAATTGATCCAAAAAGGCTTGTAAATTAGGTACAACAAGGTAATTGTAATCAGTAGTCAAAATATTAAACTGATTTGGGACATGGTTGACAATAAAATCTTTATTAAATTCTTCTTTGACAGAAAATTGATGATCATTTAGAGTTAGTACTTTCTGTCCTTTCAGTCCGTCATTTTTGGCAAAGAGACCGACCTCATTTCCTGATAGAGACAGTTTTTGACCAGTCATATTTTCATAATCTTTTTGGTCAAATACCATGAAAACTGTTTTTGGTTGGACACGGTTTTGTCCTTTTTCAAAAATAGTTAACTTGGTTCCTTCTTGATTTGCAATACCAAAGTTACTGTAACGAAGAACTTCTTTCTCTTTGACACTATAACCTTTGTCACTTGCAAACTGGCTCAAGAGTTTGTCCAAATCTTCTTTTTCAACATTTTTTCCAGTAATTCCAAAGTCATGCGGATTTAGAACTTTTTTTAAGCTTTCTGCGGAATTGAAAATGCTTGTCGCTGCTGACATGGTTACCAAAACCATTGTTGACAAGATAGCGATAGTTGCTAGTCCAACCGCATTTTTCTTCATACGGAAAATCAAGTTGGAAACAGAGATGAGGTTATTAGGTTGGTAATAATATTTCTTATTTTTCTTTAAGATTTGAAGGAAAACGGTAATTCCTGCATTAAACAAGAGATAGGTCCCAAAGATAACCAGCAAAACAGCTAGGAAAAAGGTTGTTAAGGCTGTAAGAGGATCGGTTACCGTAAGGGCAAGATAATAGCCAATCCCTAAACTTATGGAACCAAGAATAGTTTGGAGAGGTAGGAAACGACCTCTTTTCTCTCCGCTTGCTTTCTCACGCGAGAGCTGGAGGGCATTCATACGGGCGATTCGAAGGGCATTCAGGAACATAAGGCATAGGAAAATCAATCCAAAGACAACAAGTACTGCAATGACAACATTCATTTGGAAGGTAGCGACCAGCTCAACCTTCAATTTCATCAGTTTGAGCAAGAAAGCGAAAATTAACTTGTCAAACAAGGCTCCAATACCGATTCCTGCTCCAACAGTTAGAATTCCAAACACCACTAACTCCTTAAAGGTCATACTGATTAAATGGCGCTTTTCCAATCCCAACATGCCATAAATTCCCAGTTCCTTGGAACGATTTTTCATGACAAAACTATTGGCATAGAGGACGATAATGGCTGACGCAAGGGTGACGACAAACATACCAAATCCAAGTGTAGCCTGAATGGTTGTTCCTCCACGGATTTCCGCAATCTTAGGATTAAAGGTTAGAGAGTAAAAGAGATAGGTCACGGTGACTGCCAAGAGAACAGCCAGCGCAAAAGGATAGTAGAGTTTGCGGTTTTTAATCAAGTTCGATACCGCTAACTTATTGGTTAATCGAAACATACTAATTCACCTCGCTTGCCATGACAGTCAAGGTATCAGAGATCTCTTGGAACATCTGACGTTCTGTCTTCTCTCCACGGTAGATTTGATTATAAAGAATGCCGTCCTTGATAAAGAGTACACGTTTGGCCCTGCTAGCTGCTGCTGTGGAGTGGGTTACCATGAGAATGGTTTGGCCGCGCTCATTGATTTCATCAAAAACATCAAGTAAGGCTGCAGATGACTTGGAATCAAGGGCTCCTGTTGGCTCGTCCGCAAGGAGAATTTCAGGTTCTGTGATGATGGCGCGGGCTACTGCTACACGCTGTTTCTGACCACCAGAAATCTCGTAAGGATACTTCTCTTGTAATTGGTTGATGCCTAGATTCTCAGCTGTCACCACCAATTTCTTCATCATCTCCGTAATGGGTCTTCTTGACAAGACAAGCGGAAGCAAGATATTGTCCTTAACAGACAGAGTATCTAGCAAGTTAAAGTCTTGGAAGACAAATCCCAATTTTTCACGACGGAAGCTAGAAGCCTGTGAGTTTTTAATGGTTGCGGTGTCAGTTCCATTCAAGTAAACCTGGCCACGAGTTGGTTTATCCAGCATAGCTAGAATATTGAGAAGAGTTGATTTACCAGAACCAGACTCACCCATGATGGCAACGTAGTCACCCTTTTCTACGGTAAAGTGAATGTCCTTGAGGGCTTCTACTTGGTTGCCCTGAAAACGAGTTTTATAAATTTTTTGAACGTGTTTTACATCTAAAAGTGTCATGAGAATCTCCTTTCTTAATATCCCATCAAATGAAATGTTGCTTGCATCATAGCGCATCCCAGCTGAACGCGCTCGATATCTTTATGGCTTGGTTTTCTTGTTTTCTTCTGTAAAATTTGTTTCATGATGATACTCCTTTGTTCTTTATGAGTCTAGTTTACATCAAAAAAAGACCGCTTGCCATAACCTAACCTTACAAAAGAGACTTTAATCTTACATTTTTGTAAGATTGGAGGAAATGTAGATATTTTATTAAAAATATTTTACCATAAAAAGAAAGCAAGAAGAAAACCCTTGCGGATACAAGGGTTCAAAAATTTTAAAATAGATTAGTCGAATTCATAGACTAACAGTAAAATAACTGTTTCTACCTCACCAAAACCATCCATCATTTTCTTCAATGGCTTGAGCTTCTTTGCGTTTACGTGGGCCTGTTCCATACATTTCTGCTTCGATTTCTTCCTTGGTTGGCATGATAGAAGCTAGGATGATATAGATAATCACCCCAAGTCCAAAGTTTGCGACTGTAAAAATAGCAAATAGAAAACGAACAAGGGTAACATCAAAATTCCACTTGTCTGACAGACCTGCCAAAACTCCTGAAATCATGCGATTTCGTCTCATTTTATAAAATTTACTGTTCATGATTTTTCCTCTTTCTGCTAGGTTAGACATAGTATATCACGGGTAGGCTCGGCTTTCATCAGTCCTCAGGCTGATTTATTAGTAGCAATTTACCTCGACAAAGTCCACAGCGATAGCGTTTAGTATCAATCCTTCTCTTGCGATGATAAGCTTGCTGGCAGGATTGACAACGATAGAGCTTGAGTGGTTTAGAGTGGCTATTTGGCAAGGTTGGTACAAAGCGTAATCCATCCACTGCTTTCAACAGTTCCTTAAAATCCTTATCCTTGTGTTGATAGCCCTTCCCTTGAAAATAGAGGTGATAATGACAGAGTTCATGTCGGACAATTTTCCTAAAAACATCCAACCCCAATTCCTGATAAACCTTGGGATTAAAATCCAAATGCCCATCTTTTGGGAAAAATCGCCCACCTGTCGAACGTAGACGAGAATTCCACTGAGCTTGATGGATAAAAGGTCTACCGAAGTCTCCTAGTGAAACCTGCTTAACGTAATCAGTCAGTTTCATTTGGAGCTAGCAGCGACAGATTGACTTTTTCACGTTCAGTATCGATTTTCTTGACCCAAACGGTCACCAAATCACCAACGGACACTACTTGGCTAGGATGTTTGATAAATTTGCGACTCATGTGAGAAATATGAATCAAGCCGTCCTCGTGAATCCCGATATCAACGAAGGCACCGAAATCAACAACGTTACGCACCACACCTTCTAGCTTCTGACCGACAACAAGATCCTTGATATCCAGTACATCTTGACGGAGAACTGGAGCATCAAAAGAGTCACGGAAATCTCGACCTGGTTTGAGAAGATCTGCAATGATATCTTTAAGAGTTTCTGGACCAAGATTCAGTTCTTGCGCCATTTCCTTGACTGAAAGGGACTTGAGTTTGCTTTGGGCTTCTTCGTTTAGGTCTTTAATATCTAAACGTTTGAAGAGCTCCTTAACAGCAGCGTAGTTTTCTGGGTGAACCCCTGTATTATCAAGGATATTGCTACTTTCAGGGATACGAAGGAAACCAGCTGCCTGTTCAAAGGCCTTGGCCCCCAGACGAGGAACTTTCTTGATTTGGGCGCGTGAAGTGATTTTTCCTTCTTCCTCACGGTATTTGACGATATTTTCAGAGATGGTTTTATTGAGTCCAGCGACATGGGAAAGAAGAGCTGGGCTAGCCGTATTGACATTGACACCGACTTGGTTAACCACCGTATCAACAACAAAGTCCAGACTCTCAGATAGTTTCTTCTGACTGACATCGTGTTGGTATTGACCGACACCGATTGACTTAGGATCGATTTTGACCAATTCAGCAAGGGGATCTTGCAAACGACGGGCGATAGAAATAGCAGAGCGTTTTTCAACAGTCAAGTCTGGGAACTCCTGACGAGCAAGTTCACTGGCAGAATAGACCGAAGCACCACTTTCATTGACGATGACATAACTAACCTCAGGAAAATCTTTAAGAACTTCCGCCACAAAAGCTTCACTTTCACGACTGGCCGTTCCATTACCGATGGCAATAATCTCTACACCGTATTGACCAATCAAATCTGCCAAATCTTTCTTTGCTTCTTCGATTTGACGAGCTGATGCTGGTTTAACAGGATAAATGACCTGAGTTGTCAACATTTTTCCTGTGGCATCAACTACTGCCAACTTGGCACCCGTACGAAAGGCTGGGTCAAATCCTAGAACCACGCGCCCTTTCAGCGGAGCAACCAAGAGGAGATTGCGCAGGTTGTCAGAAAAGAGTTGAATAGCTCCTTCTTCCGCTTTCTCAGTTAATTCTGTCCTAATTCGGCGCTCGATAGCAGGCAAGACTTTTTTCTTAACCGATTGCTGAACAACTTCATCAATATAGGCATTTTTTACCTTGAAACGAGTAGCAAAGAAGGCTAGAATACGGTCCGTCGCATGTTCAAAACCGACCTTCAAGACACCAAGTTTCTCCCCACGATTGAGGGCTAAGGTACGATAACCCTGCATATTTCCAACTGTCTCTGAAAAATCATAGTAAATCTGAAAAACTTGTTTTTCATCAAGACTTTCATCTTTAACTTGAGAAGTGAGTTTAGAGTGTCTCAACACCTCCTGATAAGTCATGGCGCGCAGTGTCACATCTTCCGATAAGGCTTCGACCAAGATATCAACTGCACCAGCCAAGGCTTCCTTCCCTGTCGCAAATCCTTCACAGACAAACTTCCCAGCTTCTTTCTCTAAGTCAGCTACGTTTTGCAAAATCAGGCGAGCAAGAGGAAAGAGTCCAGCTTCACGAGCAATGGTTGCCTTAGTCCGACGTTTTTCCTTGTATGGAAGATAGAGCTCTTCAACATCTGCTAGTTTTTCTGCAGCTAAGATTGCCTCTTCCAGCTCCTTGGTCAACTTGCCTTGTTCTTGAATCTTAGCTAAAACAGCTTCCTTACGGTCGTTGAGATTTGTCAGACTTTTATCCAAGTCGATAATGGCCTTAATTGCCACCTCATCCAGACTACCAGTCATGTCCTTGCGATAACGCGCGATAAAGGGAATAGTCGCCCCTTCAGCTGTCAAACTTAGAACAGTATCAATTTGCTTTAAAGTCACTCCCAAATCTTGGGAGATTTTTTCATATTTTTTATCCATGAATCTATTATACCACAAGCTATACGTTTCAAATTAGCTCTTACAATTTTAAAACATAAGTTGGGGAATAAATTTGCTCCATTTCAATATTCTATTTATTGAGAAGGTTGCAATTTAATTCTAATAGTTTACAAAAGGATCAGTGATTAATTTCACTGTTTTTATTTTTGACAATAATGTGCCACGATTCTCCCTCCCTATTCTTCAAGAAAACGCTTTTTTGAACAATAGGATTGTAATTTCTGTTTCTAATCGTTCAAAATGCGTGTTTTGGAGAAATAAAAAATCGCAAGCCTGAGCCTGCGGTGGGGATAATCTATTTTGAAATTTTAAACAAAAAAGGAGCATTTAAGCTCCCTCCTTTGAAATAACGGACACTTGGCTGGTCGGTGTACCCAGCATCTCAGATACCTTTTTCAAGGTGCGGCAGGAACCTTTCTGCCCTCAAATGTCTTTCGTTAATGTTATTCTAGCACTATCTACTTTTTTTGTCAAACTTTCTCAATCTACCAGACTTAATCAGGATTTATAAAGCTCTATGATTCGTTAGATACTCAATTTTAACTTTTCACTTTTCCTCAAAATAATAGTATAATAGAGGTAGAATTTAGAATCGAGGTGCACCTATGGCTGTAAAATTTACAAAAACTGATGACTTGGACAAGATGTTTGAGGAGTTTGCTAAACTCCCTGATTTGAAACAAGTCACTTTCCCTGATGACAAAGAGAAAAAAGCCAAAGCAGAAAAGAAAAACTAGATGACTGCTTTCCAACAACTCCCATCTAGTGTGCTTCAGACTGGAGCTATTTTCCTCTCCATTATCATTGAAGCTCTCCCCTTCGTACTGATAGGAAGTATTGTCTCAGGGCTGATTGAGGTCTATATCACACCTGATAAGGTGTATCATTTTCTCCCTCGAAATCGTTGGGGGAGAATCTTTTTTGGCACCTTCGTCGGGATACTTTTTCCCTCTTGTGAATGTGGAATCGTCCCCATTATCAATCGTTTCCTGGAAAAAAAGGTTCCCAGTTACACGGCCGTTCCCTTTCTTGTGACAGCACCTGTCATCAATCCTATTGTTCTCTTTGCGACCTATTCTGCCTTTGGCAACTCCTTCCATATCGCCCTGTTACGAGCTCTTGGTTCCATTCTTGTGGCTGTGATACTTGGGATTTTTCTAGGATTTTTCTGGCAAGAACCGATTCAAAAAGAAAATCGGTTGGCTTGTCATGAGCACGATTTTTCTCACTTGACCCCTGCAAAAAAAGTTTTTCAGGTCTTTGTGCAAGCGATAGATGAGTTTTTTGATACGGGGCGTTATTTGGTATTTGGCTGTCTCTTTGCTTCTATGATACAGGTTTATGTTCCGACTCGGATTCTGACCTCTATCAGTGCAACCCCTATTTTTGCCATCCTGCTCTTGATGCTTTTGGCCTTTCTTCTCTCTCTCTGCAGTGAGGCGGATGCCTTTATCGGTGCTTCTCTTCTCTCAAGTTTCGGCTTGGCACCAGTTCTGGCCTTTCTCGTCATTGGCCCAATGCTGGATATCAAAAATATTCTCATGATGAAAAATTACTTGAAAGCACGATTTATCAGTCACTTCATTACGATTGTGACACTCGTTGTCTTAGTCTATTCTCTCTTGATTGGAGTCATCCTATGATTCGGTTTTTAGTTTTAGCTGGCTATTTTGAACTGACCATTTATCTCCATCTGTCGGGCAAATTAAACCAGTACATCAACATGCACTATTCCTATCTTGCCTATATTTCCATGGTGCTTTCCTTTATCTTGGCTATTGTTCAATTGTATATCTGGATGAAGCAAGTCAAAATCCACAGTCATCTGAACAACCGATTAGCGAAGGTTACTAGTGTTGCTCTTCTGGCCATTCCTATTGTCGTCGGTTTAACTTTTCCAACTGTTAGCTTGGATTCTCAGACCGTTTCTGCCAAAGGCTATCATTTCCCCTTATCGGAAGGAACGGATCAAGCCATTCAGACAAGTGAAGGAACGACAAGCCAATATTTGAAACCAGATACCAGTTCTTATTTTTCAAAATCAGCCTATGAAAAGGAAATGCGAACTGCGGCGGATAAATACTTGTCCCAAGATAGCATTCAGATTACGAATGAAAACTATATGGAAGTCATGGAAGCTATCTACGACTATCCAGATGAGTTTGAGGGTAAGACAGTCCAGTTCACTGGCTTTGTCTATAATGACCCCAGTCATGCCAATAGCCAATTTCTGTTCCGCTTCGGCATTATTCACTGTATCGCGGATTCAGGTGTCTATGGATTACTGACCAAGGGAAATACCCGTCAATATGAGAATAACACCTGGATAACAGCCAAAGGAAAACTGGTCAATTACTATCATAAAGAACTCAAACAAAACCTCCCAACCTTGGAAATCGAAAGCTTTACCAAAGTCGATAAACCAGAGAATCCCTATGTGTATCGCGTGTTTTAAAAAAGCAAGCTAAGACCATAAAAGTTAAAACGAACAAGTTCTCTTCTGAATGACAGAAAAAGAGCCTGTTCGTTTTTTATTAAATAGTCTATAGTAAGATGTCATTTTTGATGTTTTATAACTTTCTTATGTTGTATAAAAATCTATCGATAAATCGCTATCAGACTNGTATTTTTTCCAAGCTAAACTGAAGCCATAATAATCTTCAAATTCAGGGTGCCAGTCATAATAAAGTGGGATACGACTATATTTTCTTGCAACAACTTCGTCTTCAAATTCTGGAGACTCCCCTGCAGTAATACCAAATTGAAGGCCATTTAGTTCCCAGCTATTGCCCCAAACATTTTCATCCGAGAGAACATCGATCCATCTCGAGGCATCAATATCAAAATCAGCACACAACTCCAGTTCATAGAATCTTCTACAGTTAATCTCTGAAGGCTTTATATAAAGGGCTCTGTCTACTTGGTACTTTTTATCGCTGACTTGAATTTGTGTAATTTTCATTGGAATAGGAACACCATTTAATTCTAACCAGAAATAGCCTAAGGGAGTTTTGATAACGTAATATGTTTGCTGAGGCGCAGGTTTAGCGTTTTTAGAGCAAGCATCAAAAATTCTTCCAAGCTTAATTAAATTTCTACAAATGATTTTCGAAGTGAATGGGTCGAAATGTGAATACCTACGAATGACACGTTTTAACTTTTCAACAGGAAAAGTGATATCCTTTGGTAAGGCATGATACTTCTGTACAACTAAAGCAGTTTTTTCAGTATTTTCCTTCCCTCCTGAAACTCAACAACAACGATATTTAACTCTTGATCCGGATCAAAGAGATGCTCGACCTTTTCAACTTCTTGGCGTTCATAAAAAGTAAAGCGATCTCCATCTCCGTCTTCGCCAAAAACCATGAAACTACCGCATTTAGGACACTTCCACATATAAAATGACGCCTCTGAAATGTCTTCATAAGAAATTGAATCATTACCATCTTTTTTATTCATGATTTCTACTAACAACTCATCCGAGTAAACTGAATAAGCATTTGAATCGGGCGACCTATGGTCGTTCATCGCTTGCCCGCATTTACATGTCCATTTACCCATAAACAACCTCAGTCATGCCCTAATTCTTCAAGAAAAACTTGATTTAGAGCTTTCCAGTCTTTCTTCACCTCGGTAACACTTTGAACGTATGCATCCAGCTCTTTGATGTTTTTGATGATGTAGTACTGGATTGGCATTATCGGATCAATTTCCATACTTTCGGGACCGTTTATCTTAATGTCAAGTAACCTTGATACATGCTCCTGCATTTGAGAAGGAAGTAATTCTTTGACCAAATCATCAAACAAAATCGGTGGAACAGAATGATATTTTTCAATCCAGCGACAAGCCAAAATAGGACGCAGCGCATAGAAATATTTTTTAGGTTTGACCTTGTCTCCTAATGGTACAGCATTTTTTTCTCAGAAAAATACTGGGTTGCAAGTGGACGTATGTGCTCGATAAAATCCGTTTGTTGATAAACAATTGGTGACTGTAACCATTCAAACAGTGTAGGATTAGACTTATAAAGGAGTTTTAAAGTCTTGTCTAAATCCCAGCCACTCACATCCCAAGTATCGTCAATTGGTAGCTCGATAACATCGCGCTGTTCATTCAAACGGAGATAAAACTCTTGCTTGTGTTTGTAGATAAATCGTACATCAAAGTCACTATCGGGAGACTCAAAGCCCCATGCACGACTACCAGACTCAATAGCCCACAAAACTGTGACATCGAAATCACGCTCAATTTCTGCTAATTTTTCGGGTACCAGAACATTCATTTCTTCTTGCGTTTGCATAATAAAGCCTCGTCTATAATTTGAACATAAACAGTTACTAAAATAGGAAACTAGGAGGACTGAAAGTGCTTTGTATCAAACTATCAAAACTACTACCAAAATAACTAATCCATCTAATAGCTTTTTCAGACGTTTTCTATACCTGAGACCTTTAAATGACAGAATCTCCATCCTTCCAATTCCGAGCAATTTCTTCATCTTTCTGGAGTTGATCTACCAGTTCTTCAACAGAGTCAAATTTGACCATTTCTCGGACACGGTCTAGCCAGTAGACAATGACTGTTTCACCGTAAATGTCATCTGAAAAATCAAAAATATTGACTTCAAAACGTGGCTCTTCTCCATCAAAAGTAACATTTTTCCCGACACTCGCCATTCCACGATATCTTTTACGCTGCACTTCAACATCAACTACGTAAACACCATCTGCTGGCATATAGGTTCGATCACTTAAAACTAAGTTTGCTGTTGGGTAACCGATAGTCCGTCCACGAGCATTCCCATGAACAACCATTCCACGTGATGGTAGAGGAGTGCCAAGTAAATGACCAGCTTCTCTGACATCTCCATCAAGAATAGCTTGACGAATACGAGTAGAACTAATTTTACCCTTTTCATCCTCAACAGGAGGAACAATGATGATTTCTCCATCAAAATAGTCCTTCAAATCATCCGCAGTTTTCTTATCAGAACCAAAGGTGTAATCAAATCCCGCTACAATAATCGCTGGTTTTAATGCTCTAACATAGGTATCAAAGAACTCTTGCCCCGTTAAACTAGCAAATTTACTACTAAAGTCAAGTAAGAAAAGAGCCTCTACTCCATGCCATTTCATCTTATGTTCCCGTTCTTCATGGCTGACAATATGAAGCATTAATTCTGGCTTGTACGGTTGCAAAGCAAGCTTAGGGGACTCTGTAAAGGTCATCACGACAACTGGTAGATAATCTTTCATAGAAGCCTTGCTAGCTACTTCAAAAAGCTTCTGATGTCCTTTATGAATACCGTCAAAATAGCCTAATACAAGAACTGTTTTATCAGGTACTGCGATGTCTTTTTCATTTTTTATAGGTACTGTTGTAATCATGAAACTATTATATCATAGAGAAAGCCTTTTCGCTAAAAGGAAATCCCAAATGTCGTTTTTTGCCCCTGAACTGACCTTAAAAAACTTTTCAAAATGTTAGTTTAAGAAAATAGCACCTCCTAAGAGATGCTATCGTTTAGTAACTAGTCTACTGTTTCTTCCAAATCTTTTAACTTCACCGAAACAATTTTTGAGACACCTGATTCCTGCATGGTCACTCCATAGATAGAATCGGCCGCTGCCATGGTTCCCTTACGGTGGGTTACGACGATAAACTGGCTGTCCTTGTCAAAGCGGTTGAGGTAATCTCCAAAGCGTTTAACATTGGCTTCGTCTAGCGCAGCCTCTACCTCATCCAAGATAACAAACGGGATAGTCTTAACTCGAATGATAGAGAAAAGCAAAGCAAGAGCCGACAGGGCTTTTTCACCACCACTCATAAGGTTGAGAGACTGGATTTTCTTGCCTGGTGGTTGAACAGAAATCTCAACCCCAGCTGTCAGTAGGTCTCCCTCAGTTAAAATGAGATCCGCCTGACCTCCACCAAACATCTGCTTGAATGTCACTTTAAAGGACTCACGAATGGCTTCAAAGGTTGATTTAAAGCGTTCCTTGACCTCATCATTCATCTCTGTGATAGTCTCAAGGAGCAGATTTTTCGCTGACAAAATATCATCTCGCTGACTATTTAGAAAGTCCAGACGGTTGTGAACTTCTTCATACTGGTCAATAGCTTCCAAGTTGACAGGACCCAGTGTGCGAATAGCCTTCTCTAAATCCTTAACTTCTTGCTCTGCCAGATTGAGATTTTCCAACTCATGAGACTTTTCTAAAGCTTCAGTATAGCTAATCTGGTACTGGTCTGTTAATTGACTTTGTAAATGACGTAAGCGCTCGCTGACCTTTTCTTTCTTAGCTTCAGCACGTGTTTGCTTACGAATCCACTCCTCATTCTGCTGGCGAGCCTGATCCAAATGACTAGCAATATCATCCAGTTGACCTTCAATATCATCCAATTCAAACTGCTTGCGAATCAAACCTTGTTGGAGATTTGTTTTCTGGTTTTTGGCTTCTTCAACCTGTTGACTGAGAAATTCTGTATCAACTTTCTCAAGATTGTCAACCTTTTCTTGAAGAAGGCGCTGGATTTCCTCTTGTTCGATATCTAAATTATCCAATTCCTTGCCTAAACGCTCAATATCAGCCACTTCATAACGTTTTTTTCCTTGCAGTTCCGTCTTAAGCAAGCGAGCTTGCGATACCTCTTCCTGCAAGTTTTGATAGCGTTCTTGGATGGCATTTTTGTTAGACTTAATCTCTTCAATCTCAGTTTCCAGATTTTGCTTTTCGCTGGCGATTGTAGTAAGGCGCTCTTGGCATTTTTCCTTATCCGCTTGCCAATCTCCCTCAGAAAGACGATTTAATTCCTCTTCTTGAAGTTTCCAAAGAGTTTCCAGTTCTTCAACTTGCTGACTGGTCTGCTGATAAGCGAGGGACAAGCCTTGCTCCTGAATACGAGCCTGCTCTCCTTGAGCTTTGATTGCTTCTAATCTTTCTGTCAATGAAGACATCTCATCTTGCAAGTTCTTCAAACTCGCTTCATCTGTACGCAAGCTTGCTTCTTCTTCAGCAATTTCTTTTTGTAATTGCTCCAGTTCTGGTTTGATGAAAATGCTATTATTCTGGCGATTGGCTCCACCCGCATAGGAACCACCTGTGCGCAACTCTGTCCCGTCCAATGTCACCATGCGAACCTGATAACGAACCTGGCGAGCAGCTTCACGCGCATGTTCTACAGTATCAAAAATAGCCGTCGTAGCTAGCAAATTCTTGAAAATAGCTTCCAGTCTAGTATCGAATGTCACCAGCTCATCTGCCATGCCCAGAAATCCTGGACTTGCAGCAATAGCATCTTGGTTCTGACTAGAAATCGTACGCGCCTTGATTGTGGTCAAAGGAAGGAAAGTCGCACGACCGGCTCTGTTGCGCTTGAGGAAATCAATCGCCTTGGTTGCCGCGTTTTCATCTTCTACGATGATATGCTGACTGCTGGCTCCAAGCGCAATCTCTAAAGCAGTTTGATAATGCACATCAAAGGTCAGGTGCTCACTAACTGCTCCAATAATCCCACCAAGGCGGTCTTTTTCTTGGAGAACACTCTTAACACCTGCATAAAAGTTACTATGATTTCTCAGGATGTTTTCCAAACTTTGGGCTCTAGCCTGCTTGTTTTTGAGACTATCCAGACGGTCAAAGAGTTTGCTTTGTTGAGCTTGATAAGAAGTTTTCTGCTCCTCTTGTTCCTTGGCACAGATTTGATAGTCGGCCAGTAATTTCTGAACCTGCTCCTTGGCAGTTTCAAGCTCGTCTTTTTGATGACCAGCCTTCTCTTTAGATGTAGCTAACTGTTCTTTCAGCTTTTCTAATTGATCTGCTTGTTTTTGAGAAAGCTGACGACTATTTTCCAACTCATTCTCAATACGAGTCAGTTGGTTTGAGACATCCGCTTCTTCTTGTAAAAGAGCTACAAAGCGTTCACGTAGAAGCTCAATCATCTGATCTGGATCATCTGAAAAAGCCAGTAATTCAGCCTCTAATCGATTGAGTTTTTGATTATTTTGGACTAGATTTTCTTCTAAGAGAGCTAAAGAACTTTCTTTAGCTGATTTTTCTTGGCTGAGTGAATTTCTCTTATCCTCTAAAGCAGCCAAACGGGCTTGTGCTTCCTGTTGATTCAGGGCTACTTGCTCGGACTCCAGTTTCGATAGGTCTAATTTTCTCTCTAAATCACTAATCAGACTGGTCAAATCCATCAAACTTCCTTGGTCTTTGGCCATTTCAGCCTGTAAATCTTGGCGTTGCTTTTTAAGAGTTTGATTTTCTTCTTCTAATTTTTCCCGCTTTTGGTAGTAGCTCGTCAAGAGTTCCTGAACCTGAGCTAACTCTTCTTCTGTTGACTCTAGTTCAGCCTTATTTCCCTTGATTTGAGCAACCAAAACATCCAAGTAAATAGCTTTGCGTTGACCATCCAAGTCTAGAAACTTACGGGCATTCTCAGCTTGCTTCTCAAGTGGCTTGATTTGATTATCCAATTCGTAGATAATGTCCTCTATGCGGTCTAGATTATCCTGAGTTTGTTGCAATTTGCTCTCAGTTTCTTTTCTACGAGTCTTGTATTTCAAAACTCCAGCAGCTTCTTCGAAAATAGCACGGCGTTCTTCAGGCTTAGAATTAAAAATCTCCTCAACCTTGCCTTGGGAAATGATAGAGAAGGAATCCCGTCCCAAACCTGTATCCAAGAATAGGTCATGAATATCACGCAGACGGACTTTCTTGCCGTCAATCTTGTATTCGCTATCTCCACTACGATAGATATGCCGCTCTACCCTGATTTCTTGACCAGCATCCTTGATAAATCCGTCATGATTATCTAAAGTCACAACTACAGAAGCATAATTGAGCGGTTTGCGACTTTCAGTTCCAGCAAAGATGACATCCGGCATCTTGCCCCCGCGGAGACTCTTAACACTAGACTCCCCCAAGGCCCAACGCAGACTTTCTGTAATATTCGACTTTCCAGATCCATTGGGTCCAACAACTGCAGTCACACCTTGGTCAAAGACGACCTTGGTCTTATCAGCAAAAGACTTGAATCCCTGAATTTCGATTTCCTTTAAATACATGAATCCAGCCCTTTCTCAACGGCATTTTTGGCAGCTTCCTGCTCTGCTAATTTCTTAGAACGACCTTGGCCTTGACCAATGCTCTTACCTTCAACAAGAACTTCTACATCAAAAACCTTATCATGGGCAGGACCCGTTTCAGAAATCACCTGATAACGAATAGCCACATCCCCATTGACTTGAAGTAACTCTTGGAGATAGGTTTTGTAGTCTGTAATCATCTCAAACTCGCCTGCTTCAACCTTAGGAATCATGACTTGATAGATAAATTCTTTGACCTTGGCCACATCCTTGTCCAAAAGAAGGGCACCAAGAAAGGCTTCAAAGGCATCGCCAAGAATGGTGTCACGATTGCGACCACCAGATTTTTCTTCCCCCTTACCCAGCTTGATAAACTGGTCAAACTGGCAATCACGCGCAAAACCAGCCAAACTCTCCTCACGGACAATCATGGCACGGAGTTTAGACAAGTCACCCTCAGGCTTTTTAGGATATTTTTTATACAGATATTCTGAAATCAATAACTGTAGAACAGCGTCTCCTAAAAATTCCAAGCGTTCATTGTGTGAAATTTTTAAGAGGCGGTGCTCATTGGCATAACTCGTATGAGTAAAGGCAGTCTCCAGTAAATTTTTGTCTGCAAATTCGATTGCAAAATGGTTCTTTAGTACAGTTTGTAATTCTTTCATACCAACCTCTTTCTAACTGATAACAGTCCTTTTTATTATATCAAAAAAAGCCCCCTGAGTCACTTTAAAACGGGACTGGAGCGGATTTGGATATTCATTGGAATGAGATTTTCAGCTTTATACTCAATGAAAATCAAAGAGCAAACTAGGAAGCTAGCCGCAGGTTTCTCAAAACAGTGTTTTGAGGTTGTGGATAGAACTGACGAAGTCAGTAACCATAACTACGGTAAGGCGACGCTGACGTGATTTGAAGAGATTTTCGAAGAGTTTTAGGGGCAAATTTGAGACGGTGTAAAGAAAAAAGCCCTATTAAAGGCTTTTTTAGGATGTTTACATCCACCCTGAGGGAATCGAACCCCCATCTCAAGAACCGGAATCTTACGTGATATCCATTACACTAAGGGTGGAAACTTGTTTTATTATAACAGAAATTTGCTCTAATAACAAGTTTTTTTCTAGATGGATAGCCCGTCTTAGTGGGAAGCATCCCCATTCCAGATAGAGTTTTTCACGATAACATAATCAACGTGTTTAAGGTCAGCAACCTGACGTCCACCTGCATAAGAAATAGCACTTTGAAGGTCTTGTTCCATCTCAGTTAAAGTGTCTTGCAGATGACCTTTTGCAGGAAGTAATATGCGTTTTCCTTCCACGTTCTTATAAGCACCCTTTTGATATTGTGAAGCTGAACCATAGTATTCTTTGAATTGTTCACCATCAACTTCAATTGTTTTCCCTGGACTTTCGATATGTCCTGCAAAGAGGGAACCAATCATGACCATGCTGGCACCGAAGCGAATAGACTTGGCAATATCGCCATGAGTACGAATTCCTCCATCAGCGATAATCGGTTTACGTGCAGCCTTGGCACACCAGCGTAGAGCAGCCAACTGCCAACCACCTGTACCAAAACCAGTCTTGACCTTGGTGATACAAACCTTACCTGGACCGATTCCGACCTTAGTAGCATCCGCACCAGCATTTTCCAATTCACGCACAGCTTCTGGTGTTCCCACATTTCCAGCAATGACAAAGGTATCTGGCAATTCTTTCTTGATGTGTTGAATCATAGAAATCACGCTATCCGCATGACCATGGGCAATATCAATCGTGATGTACTCAGGAGCATCAGCCTTGAGCTGGCTAACAAAATCATACTCATAGTCCTTAACACCGACAGATATAGAAGCAATGAGCCCTTGATCGTGCATGCGTTTAATAAAAGGAATGCGTCCTGCCTCATCAAAACGATGCATAATGTAGAAGTAACCTCCTTTAGCCAGTTGCTCTGCTACATTTTCATCCAAAATTGTCTGCATATTAGCTGGCACAACAGGTAGTTTAAAGGTGTGATTTCCTAAAGTGACACTTGTATCCGCTTCTGCACGGCTTTTAATGACACATTTATTTGGAATCAATTGAATATCTTCGTAATCAAAAATTGGAAATTCATTTAACATCTCGATGTCTCGTTTCTTTTGTAATGACCTACCTATGCTCTCGCATCACTACGCCTTTTCCGACGTTTCCTTAATTTATTATAAACTAAAGTACAGTTTTTGTCAAATAATTTTATAAATTAAAATATATTGTTCGGGTTTTGATTATATCAAAGACAGAAAAGAGGAGAGATTATTTTCTCCCCACTTCTTTAGTAATATTACTTTTAAATATTTCTTCGGAGTTTTCCAGCATTTCACAAAATTCACGATAAGATGAAGACTTCTGAGGGATTTGGATAGACCATTTCTTCAACAAAGCTCCATAACCTGCTAGCTTTCCTATCTCATTATCAACAACCTTGTCCTTGCTCGGAAAAACAAGACCAGCCTTCTCAGCTTTCAAAATATAAGAATAGGAAATCAGCTGGAATAAGTCCTCACGGTTGATTCCTTTTTCAGTCAATTCCAGTTTTTTATACTTAGCATCTAAAACTATTTTAAGCTCTTCTTGATAAAAATCTGGATATACTTTCCGTTTCCCAACAGAAAATACCGAAAGACCACCTAGTTTTTCTTTATTCCGTGGATGGATGAAATCTTTTGGCAACAAAGTATGAACATACTCTTCCCAAAGCCAGGCAACATCAAAAAGAATACCATGAATTTTTTGATCTTGATACCCTAAACCGTGCTTTTCTTGGTTTAGGATCATCAGACAAAGTTCTTGTAACTTTCTGTACTCGTGAAAGTATGCATGACGTATAGGTTTAGATTGATTTACTCGAATAATCTTAGCACGATCAGCTAGTTTATAAGAAGGCGTTACACGCACGATTTCAGCTACGTTTTCACGACTAGTTGAGAGATTATCTAGTACCCCTTGACCAATTCTTTTCTGGTTCTTAATGTATTCAATAGTGTGACGGACCAACTGTATGAGGGGATTATCATAGGTGAACTCTCTCGTTGTGTAGGCAATATTTCCCGTGAAAGGAAGATTTTTCTTGAGATGTTTTCTTACATCAATCACTCCCTTAACATTACTGTCATTATAAGAAAATCGATGGTATTCCTTATAAAGACCTTTTCTAATAGCAGCTTGTAGATACTTAGGGAAGAAATACATCAAAAGTTGATAGAGCTTATCTTCACGAGACAAAGCAACATCTAAACTAGTGAGATTGATATGAAGAACCTTGTGTAAGAGATAATGCAAAAAATGGTCATTACTCTCATCAGAAAAGCGAGAGGAAATCGTTAATCTTTCCTGATCACACCCCAGAAAACCAATCACATTTCCAGTCTTGATTTTCTGATTAACTGTTTCAAAGATTTTTTGATCCTTCTCTAAGTCAGGAGAATTCTTCAAATCATTTGGAAAAATGAAAATACATTCATCTTTGGATAGACTTTTCAAGGTTCTGTCTAAAAGAAGACTGCTTAGTTTAGGATATTCTTCAACAAATTTTTCTTTAACAATCTTGTGTTGATTATCAGTAATCCGCATCATCGTTTTCATCGCCTTCATTGTCATCAGCTACTGCCTGATCTTTTTGCTCATTCTTTGTCAGATCAAATGCCTTTTTAAAAGTTTCCAGAGTTTCAACCTCGTCATAAGAACCACGTAGATAATCTTCCAAAAGCGGTTTGAGATAATCAGACCAGAGTAATTCATAATCAAATTTTACTTCTTTTAACCTCAGGAAATAACTTGGTCCGATATGGTAATGACTGTTTAATTCTTGAATATTTTCAATAGCAGCATTCAAGTTTCTTAGACGAATTTTTGCTTCTTCTGCATGGATATTCAGCTCTTTATCCAACATGCCAACTTGACTCTCGGCAGTAACTTCAACAAAGCGGAAGCGACGGCGCATAGCAAAATCAAAGGTGTCTACTGAACGATCAATATCATTCATAGTTCCGATGATGTAAACATTTTCGGGGATATAAAACTTTTCATCAGTTTCGTGTAGATTTGCATATTGGGTAGAAACACTTCCCTTTTCCCCACGATAACTAGGGTCGATAGAGAAAAAGAGTTCCCCAAAAATCTTAGAAATCTCCCCACGGTTGAATTCATCAATGATGAAGACAAAATTATCTTGGCCTCCAGTTTTCTTAGCGTCTCTAGCTTTCTGACAAAACTTCTTAAAAATACCATCTACTAATTTAAACTCAATGGTACCATCTCCATTAGATACTGGTCTCAATCCCTCTACAAAATCCGTATAGTCATAAGATGGGTGAAACTGTACAAAGCCTATTTGGTCTTCGTTGCCATCCGTTAATTCTTTAGCAATTTCTTTAGCAAGATAAGTTTTTCCTGTACCAGGAGCACCGCGGAGGATGAGGTTTTTGGATGACAGTAAAATATTTTTATACTCGTTGATATTTTCTGATGTGTTTTCCTCGTTTTTAATATCTGCAATCTTATCTTTTTCAATATTAAAATCCATATATAACTCATCAAGACTTGAATATGTTAATAAAGATACTGTTGTAAAGTCCCATTTCTTGGTTTCAAGAGAATTTAACTGGAAATCACCAAATTTACTAATCGGAATGATTTCAAATCGTCTTGGAAACCCTTCGAACTCACTATTTTCAACATATTGATAAGGACCAATTATTTTAGCCAAAAAAGAAGCCCGTAGATTCTTCCTAGGAACTACTACTAAATCTCCTATACTGACTCCATGTTGAAGGAGTGCTACTTGATTCTCTTGTTTTCTAGGTTTTTCTTCACCACTGTAAGGATAATTTTTTTCTTCTATATTTTCAAATCCAATATATAGAACTTTATCCTTAAAAGATTTCTTATGCAATTTTATGTTATTGGTCCCGCCAACTGAAATTTTCCAAACTCTTATATTCGACATAAATTCCTCCATTTTTACATTAACATATAATATTTTTTTATATAATAACACTAATCAAGAAGCAAAGCAAGGAATTAAACAAAAAGCCCAGTGTTAGGAGCTTAAATATCTCATAACACTAGACTTCATTTTTATCTTAATAATACTCGCCCTGGCGATAGTCCCATGAGTTAAAGGTGTCTGACAGGTGCATCATGATTTTATCAATGTCAAGCCCTTTACGGATCACAACTGGGGCTGGTGAAGTTGAGCGTGCTCCTCCTTGTTCTGGGATGAGTTTACCGTCTTTATCAACCATAGAGACCATCACACCTTGCTCGTAGCGAGTTTCAATCGTTTTGTCAGGCTGGATTGATGCCACGTAGTCGTCTGCTTCGATGACAAGGTCTACAGCTTCTTCGATACGTTCCCCGATACCTTCTACCTTACCACGGTTTCCTTTTCCAGATGGGTTAGCTGATGAGGCATAGACCATCTTGCCCTCTTCCCAAAGTTTGGCAGCCAATTGTTCACCAGCTTTCCCGAACTTGATAACGAAACAGCTAGTACCACGCACGTCAGTCATCAGCTCTTCACGACCATCACCGTATGCTTTTAGTTTTTCAAAAGCTTCAGGTTTCCATGGAAGGATACAACCAAGAAGAATATCTTCATCCCAATGTTTTTGGTAAAAGGCTTCAATTTCTGGATTGAGTTGTGCTAAAGCACGGAGCTCATCCATGCTACCACAGAGAACGACACCTGGTTTGTTACGATTGCGTTCTTTGGCTGCGAACTTACGCTCAAGTCCTGCCTTGTCACTAGTCATGATGATGTAACCAACTTTTGTAGGGCAAACAATACAACCGCCCTCACCTTTTAAAATGTCATAGCCTTCTTGTGAAAGTGTTCCGTTCCATTGAATGTGTTTTGTCATAGTTCTATTTCCTTTTCTATTTTTTCTAATCCTGCCAGTAGGCTGGTCGTTGTTTTTCATAAGCAGCAATCAAATCTTCATACTGCAAAGTAATACCGATATCATCCAAACCATTTAAGAGCTTATGTTTCCATTCGCTATCGATTTCGAAAGTGAATTCTCCAACTGGTGAGATGATTTTTTGTTGTTCCAAGTCTACAGTTACCTGGTCGGTAGGTCTCAGCTGGGCTAGTTTCTCTCTAACCTCTCTGGGCTGAACAATAGGCAACATACCATTATTGAGTTCATTATTGTAATGAATATCTCCAAAAGACCCTGCAATTACGACTTTAAAACCATAGTCCGCTAGAGCCCAAGCTGCGTGTTCCCTTGAAGAACCTGCGCCGAAGTTATCCCCTGAGATGAGAATACTGGCTTCCCGATATTCAGGTCGGTTAAAGACAAAGTCTGGGTCCTCAGTATACTTGTCGTCCAGATAACGCCAAGCATACATGAGGTACTTACCAAAGCCTTTTTTATCAATCAGCTTGAGAAACTGCTTGGGTAGGATTTGGTCGGTGTCGATGTTATCATTCATGAGAGGAACGGTCGTTCCCATATAAACTGTAAATTTCTCCATATCCTCTCCTTACTGGGCCTCTGGCATTTGCCGAACATCTACAAAGCGCCCTGCAATAGCTGCTGCTGCTGCCATGGCTGGACTGCAGAGATGGGTCTTAGCGCCAAATCCTTGTCTGTCCTCAAAGTTTCGATTGCTGGTTGAGGCACAGTGGACACCATCTGGAACCTTGTCAGGATTCATCCCTAGGCACATAGAGCAACCTGGGTCTCGCCACTCAAAGCCAGCATCTAGAAAGACCTTGTCCAAGCCCAACCTCTCAGCAGCTCGTTTGACAGGACGAGAGCCTGGAACCACAATAGCTGTTAGATTAGGAGCAATTTTCTTCCCTTTAACAAATCGCGCAGCCAGTTGCAAATCGCTAAGACGAGCATTTGTACAAGAGCCGATAAAGATATAACCTAGTTCAATATCTGCTGGCTTTTGACCAGGCTCCAAGTCCATGTAATTGTAGGCTCGCTCATCATTCATATCCTTAATTTCTGGGAATCTACTGTCAAAGTCAACCCCCATAGCAGGGTTGGTTCCCCAGGTCACCATAGGAGCAAGGTCTGAGACATCCATATGAATAACCTTATCGTAAACAGCATCATCATCACTGACAATTGTTTTCCAATCCGCCACAGCCTCTTCGAAGTCCTCTGGCACACATTCTCGTCCCTTGAGATAGTCATAGGTGGTTTGATCCGGATTCATGATTCCCATCTTAGATCCAAACTCGATGGACATATTGCAGATGGTCATGCGCTCTTCCATACTCAGTTCATCAATTGCTTGTCCACGATATTCCACCACGTAGCCAACGCCGCAAGCAACGCCGTACTTGGCAATCAAGGCTAAAATGAAATCCTTGGAATAAACTCCTTTTTGAGGAACTCCAGTGAATTCCACCAACATTTTCTTAGGTTTGACCTGCCAGAGGGTCTGGGTAGCAAAGACATGTTCGACCTCACTGGTCCCAATTCCAAAGGCGATTGCTCCAAAAGCACCGTGAGTTGCCGTATGGCTGTCTCCACAGACGATGAATTTTCCTGGTTGGGTCCGTCCAGTTTCTGGTCCCACCATGTGCACAATTCCCTGTTTTTCAGAACCGTGGGCCGCATGTTCAATCCCAAACTCCTCAACATTTTCAGCTAGCTTATCAATTTGCGCCTTGGAAATGACATCTCGAATATCGTAGATATTGACTGTCGGGACATTGTGGTCGAAGGTTCCAAATGTCAAGTCTGGTCGTCTCAATCTGCGCCCTGCATCTCGTAATCCTTGAAAAGCTTGAGGGCTGGTCACCTCGTGGATATAGTGCTGGTCCACATACATGAGTTGGGGCTGCCCCTCTTCTCCTGTGATGACATGGCGATCCCATAATTTATCAAAAATCGATTTTCCTGCCATCCATTACCTCCAAATAACATATAAGGCTACTAGTGTGGTCACCATCCCAAGAAACCAAACTGTTTTAAAATACCATTTTCGAGTCTTGTGGTGAAAGATGATTCCTGCTAACCAGGCACCAAAACCACCACAAACAAAGGCTAAAATGAGTAAGATTTTCTCTGGGATGCGCCAAGCTCTTCTCCTTGCCTTGGATTTGTCAATAGCATAAATCAAGAAAACCATGACATTCCAAATCAAAAGGACTAGAGTAATTTTTACGTCTAACTTCATAACCTTGCAATAATAGCTTCTGTCATTTCCTTGGTCGAAGCCTGTCCACCTATATCTCTTGTTAAAACACCAGCTGCCAAACTTGCCTCAACAGCACGCTCGACACGCTCTGCATCCTCATAACGTCCAAAACTGTCTCTCAACATCATGGCAACTGATAAAATCATCGAGATAGGATTGGCAATTCCTTTACCTGCAATATCAGGAGCTGAACCGTGAATGGGCTCATAGAGACTTGGTCCATTTTCAGAATGACTGGCTGATGGCATAACCCCAAGTGTGCCAGATAGAACACTTGATTCATCAGAGAGAATATCTCCAAAAAGATTCTCCGTTACAATAACATCAAACTTAGCAGGATTGGTAATCATAAGCATGGCAGCTGAGTCCACCAGCTGGTGTTCCAAGGTTACATCTGGGAAATCCTGTGCGACCTCCTCAACTACTTTCCGCCAGAGTTTTGATGTTGCCAACACATTTTGCTTATCGATGCTGGTAAGGATTTTTCTCCGACTTCTTGCAATTTCAAAGGCCTTACGAATAATCCGCTCTACTTCCTCATAGCTATAGTCGTTGATATCACGCGCTTTGCGCTCTTCAAGGATATGATCCCCAAAATAAATCCCGCCTGTCAACTCACGCACCACGACAAAGTCCACACCAGCAATTCGTTCCGGTTTTAGTGGTGACAAATGCTTAAGACTGTCAAAGATTTTTACAGGGCGAATATTAGCATAGAGATTGAGTTCCTTACGGAGAGCCAGCAAGCCTTGTTCAGGCCGAACCGCTGCTCCATCATACCGAGGACTACCGATAGCCGCTAGGAGAATAGCATCTGCTTCTCTGCTTGCCTTGAGGGTTTCAGCAGGTAAGGGATGCCCTGCTGCATCAATACCTGCACCTCCGAAGGGTCTTCTATCAATCTCATAGTCAAAACCTGTTTTTTCAGCTAGAGCTTCCAGAACATCTAAACCAGCCTCCATGATTTCTGGGCCGATTCCATCCCCTGCTAGAGCTACTATTTTTTTTGTCATAGCATTCTCCTTTACACACTAGGCATGTCACGATAGGAAACACTGCGTCCCATCTCACCAGCATTCTCTTTTTGAACAAAGGTATTGGCATTGATGTAGGCAATAGCAGATGCTTTCAGTACATCGAAATCAAGCCCTGCTGCATTAAAGATGGTTTCTGTATCTCTGTTTTCAACAGTGACCAAGACCCGAGCCTGGGCATCAATTCCATCTGTCACAGCGTCAATAGTGTAAGACACCAAGCGGACGGATTGATTAAAGAACTTGTCGATAGCGTTAAAGATTGCTTCAACGGAACCTTGCCCTGTCGCATTAAATTCAACTTTCTCACCATCCATATTGGCTAGGCTAACGAGTGCTTCAATGTCATTATCTGCATGAGTTTGAAGTTGTAAATCATCAAAGTGGAAGCCTTCTGGATTTTCAACCATGGTTCCAGCGACCAGCGCACGAATATCTGCATCTGTGATTTCTTGTTTCTTATCTGCCAGTGCCTTGAACTTAGCAAAGAGTGGTTTGATATCCTCTTCTGTAAAGTCTAGGGCCAATTCTCTTAGTTTCTCAACAAAGGCATGGCGGCCAGACAATTTACCAAGCGGAAGACTATTACTCTTAACACCGACCAATTCAGGTGTGATAATCTCATAAGTAAGAGGATTTTTAAGGACTCCGTCTTGGTGAATACCAGACTCGTGAGAAAAGGCATTGCCACCAACCACAGCCTTGTTTTTAGGAACTGGAATACCAGAGAAGCGAGAAACCATTTCTGACGTATTCATTGTTTCATCCAAAACAATATCACTAGTTGCTTGGAAGAAATCCTCACGAATCTTCAAAGCAACAGCTACTTCTTCAAGAGCAACATTACCTGCGCGTTCACCGATACCATTAATAGTTCCCTGGACACGTCCAGCACCGTGTTTAATTGCTGTCAAAGTATTTGCAGTTGCCATACCGAGATCATCATGACAGTGGACACCAAAGACAACTTTATGATCTGATTTAATATTTTCAGTCAAGTGATCAAAGATGCGTGCAAACTCTTCTGGCGTGGTGAATCCAACCGTGTCAGGGATATTGATATAAGACGCACCAGCATCAACCGCTGTTTGAACGACTTGTAATAGGAAATCCAACTCTGTTCTAGTCGCATCCTCTGGAGAGAATTCGACCACTTCAAACTTAGAACGTGCATAAGAGACATGCTTCTTAATAGCTTCTAGAATCTCTTCCTTGCTCTTATTGAGCTTGTACTTGCGGTGAATCGGACTGGTAGCGATAAAGACATGAATCTGTGGATACTTGGCATCCTTAAGTGCCTCATAACAAGCATCAATATCAGATTTTACAGAACGAGCTAATCCTGTCACTGCTGTTTTTTTCATGGCTTTAGCAATTTCTTGAACGGCTATAAATGAATCTGGACTAGCAGCCGGAAAACCAGCTTCAATTACAGAAATTCCCCATTTCTCCAGCTGTCTTGCAATGGAAACTTTTTCCTTTATTGAGAAGTTAACACCAGGTGTTTGTTCCCCATCACGAAGACTTGTATCAAAAAATTCAACTTTACGCATAAGATTTCCCCTTTTCCAAATGTGGTTTTAAAAAAACATCTCGCTCAGAAGTCCAAGCGAGATGTTGATTCACTCCCGCTTGGTAAGCCAAACAGGACTAATGCTTTTTGCACTAGCCCGAGTACCTCAACAACAAAGCAAATTGATTAAACTTAGCTGTTTTCATGTTTGACTTTCTCCTTCGTTTGATATCTTGTTTAGTATTTTAGCATAGGCAAAAGCACTTGTCAAGAAAAAATCCAATATTTTCTGAAAATTTCTTCAGTATAGAATATTTCGCTAATTGAAAGTTCTTGAAAATCCTTGAAATGTTTCATTTTTTAGAGGTTAAGTTCCAACTTCTTTCTATCAATTCCAGGATTGCTGAATCTGACAAAGTACCATCAAAAGCCACGCTAATCCAGTAACGTTTGTTCATATGAAATGCTGGGTAAATACCCTTTTGTGAAAGCAAGTCCACTACTTGGTCGTGTTTGAGGTTCACTGCTTCGACTATCCCTTCTCTACCCTTTTCCAGTTTATTCCAAGAAATTTTCATCAAAACAGCATACCATTTTTTATTGCCTTCATGACGTAATACTGCTGTATCAGGAGATTTCTCCCACAGATACTCCAACTGATTACCATACTTTTCCTGAACTCGAGCCATGATACGCTTAGTCTGAAGACAGATATAATCCTGCACATCAAAACAAGCCTTACGAATCTGGTAAAGAATCTCCAAACAAGCCTCACGGACACTTCCTACAAAACTTCCTCTCATATTTTCCATATGGACTTGAGGATATAGGTCACCCGTTTCCTGATCAAAGACCTGAAAATTCACATTATCAGTAGTGATGGAGACTGTCATGAAAAAGTCACCCTGCAAAATCTGGCAACTATAAGTCCAGACTTCCCAATTTTCTACAAAACCATAGGCACGAGCCTTTTCTTGATTAAACTGATAGGATTTAAAAATTTCAAACATAAGTGAAAACTGCTACCCAAAGCTAGCAGTTCCTTTCTTTTTTTTAAAAGAAAACCTTAGTACCATGCAATTGTGTTACACCCAGCTGGTCAATAAAGGTTTGACGGTTGTCCAAGTCAATCCCCCCACCTGGTAGAATTTCAATTTTACCAGCTGCATGTTCCAAAATTCTGTGATAGTGAGCAAAACGTTTGTCTAGCGAGTCCCCAGATACTCCAGCACGAGTTAAGATACGAGTGACTCCAGCTTGGCTGAGCCAGTCAATGGCTTCCAACTGATCTTCATCACTCAATTCATCAAAGGCCATATGAAAGACAATTTCCATTCCTTTCGATGCAGTAATTAACTTTTCAAGATTCGGCTTATCCAACTTCTTCTCAGCAGTTAAAACCCCAAATACAACCCCTTGACTTCCAGCCTGAGCAGTCAATCGAATGTCTTCTAGCATGATAGCAATTTCCATATCATTATAGACAAAGTCGCCACCACGGGGACGAATCATGGTCATAATGGTCGTATCGTAGTTGGTTGCCAATTCAACTGCTGCCTTAATTACTCCATAGCTTGGTGTTGTTCCACCAACTGCTAAATTATCACAAAGTTCTATCCGACGAGCCCCAGCCTGCATCGCTTTTTCAAGCAAGGTCACATTTTCAGCACAAAATTCGTAAATCATTTGATTCTCCTTGAGTATTACTTCGAATTTATTATATCATATTGTTGTGAATATGCTTTCAATTTTATCAAGGGAAATAGTTACAAATTTTACCTATTCTTTGTCTGGAATAACCTTAAAGAGATAATAGGTGATAAAGATGGTCAAAGCTCCCAGACCGATTTTGACCGGCAAAAGAGGCGCAAAGTAAATGGAAATTCCCATCAAGATGTAGATAGATACAATGATTTTTTTCTTACGTTCACGTGCAATGGACTTTGTTTCCCTAAAATCAGCTACATATGCTTGATAGAGCTTGGTATGATACAACCAATCTTCGAATCGCTTGGAACTTCTGGAGAAACAAGCAATAGACAACAAAAGGAAAGGCGTTGTCGGCAACAAAGGTAAAACAACCCCAACAATAGCCAAGGCTAGTGATAAAAAACCAATAATTAGATAGATAAGACGCATAACTTCTCCTAGTTAAAATAATCTTCTTCTAGTTTCGCATACAATGATGAATTTTGTCAAGCTCCAACCAAAAAAGAGCCTGAAATTCACTTTCAGGACTCTCCACTTATTTAATCTTTTCTTCTTCGTAGTCGCCATTACTACATACAACCTGCTTGCCACCACCACGAACTTTTTTCTCCATGAGGAAGTTACCACATTTTGGACAGTCACGACCAATAGGCTTGTCCCAAGAGGTAAATTCACATTCCGGATAGCGATTGCAACCATAGAAGAGGCGGTTACGTTTTGTTTTNCGTTCAATAATTTNTCCTTGATGACAACTTGGACACTCAACACCGATTTCTTTCACGATTGCTTGGGTATGACGGCAATCTGGGAAATTGCTACAAGCGTAGAACTTACCAAATCGACCAAGTTTAATAACCATTGGACTGCCACACACTTCACAATTAAATCCAGCTGGTTCATCCTTGATCTGGATTTTCTCCATTTCTTCTTCAGCCTTGGCGACTTCCTTAGAGAATGGTTTGTAAAAGGCATCAATGACACGTTGCCACTGCTCTTTTCCAACTTCGACGTCATCCAGCTTGCCTTCCATTTCAGCTGTGAAGGTCACGTTTACGATATCTGGGAAATATTCAACGATGAGCTTGTTAACAATTTCTCCCAACTCTGTCGGTTCAAAGCGTTTGGCTGCAAGACGAACATAATAACGTTTCTGAATAGTTTCAATAGTTGGTGCGTAGGTGGACGGACGGCCAACGCCATTTTCCTCCAAGGTCTTGATCAGTGTTGCTTCAGAATAACGGGCAGGCGGTTGGGTGAAATGTTGCTCTGGTTTGCTATTCACCTGTTTGACCACATCTCCAACAGCCATATCTGGTAACATCTTATTTTTATCAGAATCATTGTAAATGGCAAGATAACCATCAAACTTAACCTGACTACCATTGGCAGCAAATTGAACTCCATTTTGAGACAATTTAACAGCCATAGTATCAAAGACAGCAGCTGTCATCTGGCTCGCTACAAAACGATTCCAGATAAGGGTATAAAGCTTGAGCTGATCCTTGTCCAGATACTTAGCAATACTTTCAGGTGTATTAAAGACGCTAGACGGGCGAATAGCCTCGTGGGCATCCTGAGCTCCAGAAGCATTTTTAACCTTGCTACCATGCTTAGAATACTGGCTACCAAAACGGTCCGTAATGAAACTTGCTGCTTCATTTTGCGCTACAGGACTGATACGAGTCGAATCGGTACGCATATAGGTAATCAAACCTTGAACACCAGAACCGATATTAATTCCTTCATAGAGCTGTTGGGCAACCATCATGGTTTTTCGAGTACGGAAATTGATTTTATTGGCAGCATCCATCTGCATAGATGAAGTGGTATAGGGTAATGGAGCATTGCGTTTGCGCTCTTTCTTATCTACCTGATCCACTGAAAAGTCTTTATTAGTCAGACGAGACAAGACTTCCTTGACCTCATCATTACTAGTCAGTTTCAGCTTTTTACCATCCACTCCATAGAAGGAAGCCTGAAATTGCTTGGTTCCCTTTTTAAAGACACCATCAATTGTCCAATATTCTTCTGGCTGGAAGGCATTGATTTCATTTTCACGGTCAATGATGAGTTTAAGGGCAATGGACTGTACGCGCCCTGCTGACAAGCCCTTCTTGACCTTTTTCCACAAAATAGGCGAAATCGAATAGCCTACCAAGCGGTCTAGGACACGACGAGCCTGTTGGGCATCGACCAAGTCCATATCAATCTTGCGTGGTTCTTTAAAAGCATTTTTGACCGCATCCTTGGTGATTTCATTGAAGACCACACGGTTGGCATCATTTTCATCCAAGTTGAGAATATGAGCCAAATGCCAAGAAATCGCTTCTCCTTCACGGTCCGGGTCACTCGCCAGAAAGACTTTATTAGCTTTTTTAGCTTCTTTTTTCAAGTCATTGATAAGAGGACCTTTTCCTCGAATATTGATATATTGCGGTTCATAATTATTTTCAATATCGACTGACATACTGGATTTCTTCAAATCCCGAATATGCCCGACACTGGCTAAAACCTTGTAGTTTCTGCCAAGATATTTTTCAATCGTCTTGGCCTTAGCAGGCGACTCCACGATTACTAGATTTTTTTTAACTGTTGATTTTTTCTTTTTTGTTGCCGTAGCCACAGTATCACACCTTTTCAAAGTAATAAACTTTATAAAGTGTAAACCATTTTGCCATAACTGTCAAGACTTAGCTCCTATATATAGAAGAAAAGTTTGTCTAGTAAGCGGACTTTCTTCTTATACTCAATGAAAATCATGACCACCCGTCAAACGGGTGGTTTGTCCCAGGGCTATAAGCCCAAATTACCAGCCAGCGCCTAAAGACGCTGGCTTTCACTTTGTTCAAGCCTTATTGCTCTTGACTCGTCACTTGCCTCTCAAAGAGGCTTTAGTATTACTTACCACTATCCCTAAAGGGATCCTCATATTCTTTTACACTTAATTTATCTAGTGCTATATCATGCTTTTCCTGTTCTTGAATATATTTCTTAATTGTGGC